>JACPEY010000011.1 GCA_016183245.1 Candidatus Daviesbacteria bacterium | reverse complement strand
CCGTCTAAAGACAGCGGCCCAATCTGGGTGATTTTAGAAGAAGCCACATTGGAAATTAATAGCACTGCCACAAAAAAAGCAGTGACTGTATCCAAATATTTGAAGTTCTTATTGTTTTTAACCATAGTTTATGAGTATACCAAAAGCATCTCAGAAATTAAGAGGAGGTTTTAACCAGACATTCTGTCGTTAAAATTAGATAATTTACCAAATATTCCTAACCCATGAGTCAACTTTGTCCCTATTGTTTTCCAGTATATACCAGTAATTTCTCCTTTTAATTTAGTTGGTAAATCGGGTCCTTCCGTTAACGTTTTAATGTAATCCTTCCATGCTCTATACATTTCGTTATAATTTACTCCTGCATTCTTGCCTTCAGCGATCGTTTGCCTAGCAAGGTTATCAATAAGACTCTTTTTGCTGTAAGGTGCTTCAATCACCCAGTCATCGTATGTCCCAATCGTTTCTTTATCTTTTGGTTTTACCCCTGACGGAACTCTGAGTTCGTAACATAATGCATGTGCTACGGGATTAAAAGCGGTAATACTCAATCCATTGCCTGCTTCTACTGTCCAAGGCGCAATTGATTCTAGCTTAATTTGCTGGCGGATTTTTCCAAAAACTAGATATGGTCTATACAATGAGTCAACTTCCCAGGCTGTAACAAACTGTCTTAAAGAATTTATTCCCGACAAACCAGAATATCTGGCAGCTTCCATGGAAATCTGCGGAAAAACAATACCCTGAGCTGTTGCTCTCTCTTTCCAATCCCCAAAGGTTCTCCTCGCTTCCGCCAACTTGAGACGGTCAACAGTAAAAACCACCATGTCAATATCTTTTGTTGACCCATCAGAACGAATCACCTTAGGTTTTTCGGGATTTATTATAGTCACCTTTCTTTGATTAACCTCAATTTTATAATTTGTCTCTGGGCCAATTAAATCAGTTATCGTTCCTCCCACAAACCGGTGATTTAAACCAACAGATTGACAATATTGCTCTATGTTGCCCAGAAGTTTTTGATACTCAGAGGTCTCCATATTTCTCAAAACAACTTTTTCTGGGTCATTTCGGTGCATTCTCCAATAGGTAAAAAGTGAACCAGCAAGCGAAATAGCTGCAAAACCACCCATCACCATTAACCTAGTTTTAGCATCTTCTCTAGTTTCTTCAGATAGTACAGCATCGCCTTTTGCAAAAGCTGTTCTTAAACGATCAGCTGTTGTGATAATCTTCGATGCTACCATAAGCGAATCAGCAATTGCTTGCATTCGGATATCCTTTGGTTCTGGATACAGCATTGCTAACTCTCCAATCGCTGCGCTCCCCACACGAGTACCGGCAAGGCCAAATAATCCTCTTCCACTTTCAGGAACTCTTTTTCTTCGATACTCAGCAAAAGCTCGTGAGACACTGGACCAAGGGCTAATTATTGCAGTAGCCAAGGCAGCTAATTCAGCAAACCTATCTCCCCTTTTATGTGCACTCCAAGCCCTACTTAAAGCCATAGATAGCTCTTGAGTTCTGTCACTGGCGGCATCATAAAGTTGTCCTTTTTTAAAATTTACTTTAGTGGGGTCTTCTGTAGCGATCATTCTAGCTAGTGAACCATCAAATGCGTCTTTTAAAGCTCCGTCTGTTGTAAGGATAGCTGCTATTGCTGTTTTACCTTTTTCTCCACCTTGCTTATAAGGATCTCTAGTTGCAGCTACAAGTGCACCGGCTGCTCCCTCAACAGCTCCAAGAATATTTAAATGCGTTGGGGAAAATCCGGGAATGTGTTCGTGTACAAACCTTGTAGCACCAAGAATAACTCCATTCGTTTGTTTCCTAATCCAGCTATTCCTCGTTTCCGAAACACCACCGATTTTTTCTACTTCTACTGGTACTCCCATAATTTCTAGGAGTCTAGCATAATTATGGGTCTTTAGGCAAGGGTATTTATTTTTTAGCCTTTAGCTGTTTGGGTTCTTCTTCTGAAGAAGGCTTGCTGACTGCATCTTTTATTTCCATTGCTCTTTTGGAGATTTCTTTCAAGACTTTGCTTCCTTCTTTTTGCAAATCTTCCAAAACCTTTTCAGCTTTTTTCCTGTTTTTTTCATCAGAAAGTGCTATTGCTGCTGCAGCCGCGGCGGCTCCAATAACAGCTCCTGCTACCCCTGCTGCCAAAGCATTGCTGCCTTTGTTTTCTGCCATAAAACTCACCTCCTTTTTAATAATTTGCTAAATAAAGCCAGAAAAATCCCCGGAATTAAAGTTAAAAACCTGTTTTGAATTCTTTCTTTTATGTCCTGAGTAGTATCATTTAAAGACTGTGCCAGTGCAGTTATAGCCCTAAGAGTTTGAATTAGATAATAAGTAATAAGTGCTACGCAAACAGTAATAACCAAAAATCCGAGGATGAAAATTATATTTAAAATCTCCTGGGTGGACATGCACTTATTATACAAAAACACCCCGGATAATACCAGCGGCCTGCCATTAGTCAAATAATTGACGATCGTCAGGTTTTTGTCAAATAATGTTTGCGCAAAAACCTAACCATGTTTTCTGTCTGTGCTTTTGGCAAAAGGTATTTATTTCTATACAAGAAAACCGGCACATCGCTTTTTACCACTATATCTCCCCATCTCTCTCCTCCCCTGTTTCTTTGGCTGATTAAACAATCAAGACCCATCTTTTCCAAAATACTTCTTACAGTTACATACCTTCCGGATCCTATCCGTGGAAGAAACTCTGTAGTTACCGGAGTATCTGCCAACAACTCTCCTGAAATTTGTTTCACAGGATTTATCCTGAATTCCTGCAATTGGGGATGCAACTGAAGAATTGAAATGGCAGGTTGTTCGTCATCCCTCAATATAAAATGATAAGGATGTTCTCCTTTTTGAGGACCATTTTTTACATCTTTTACCCACCAGCCTACCGGCACAGGCTCTTTTGCATATTCTAAAGCATCAATAAATAATGATATCCGGGTCAAACTGCGGGCAAAATGTATATCCGCCAATTTTAATAATTCATTAAATGGCAAAAGCAGTGAATCCGAACCCCTGCTGTTATTGTAATAGAAACGCGGAGTAACTCTGGCAAATAGCCCCTTAAGCGCATAAAAATCCCTTTCTTCCTTCAGCGCGCGCTTCAGAATTAATCCTGGTATGCATCTTGTGTCTGTTTCCCTGGCTTCAGGTATTATTTTTCCCATGTGAGCCATTATATCTATAATGTCAACCTGAGTCGGATATTTGCTTTTACAGGCAGGTTTTATATAAAATGAGAATAGGTTTTTTATGTCTCATCCTTTAATCATCCTTACCGGAAAAACCGCCTCAGGCAAAGATACTGTCATGGCTAAGCTCCTGTTGCAATCAAAAGACATTAAAAGGATAGTCACAACAACCTCCAGAACTCCCAGAGCCGGTGAGAAAAACGGGGTAGACTACAATTTTATCTCCGAATCGGACTTCAGACAAAAGGCTGAGGACGGCAATTTTGTAGAATGGGTAGAATACGGCGGTAACTTATACGGCACTGAAAAAACTCAGATTATGAATAATTTAGACAGCGGTTTGATTTGGAGGATAGACCCTTCCAGAGCCGGACAGATCAAAGGTTTTATCGGAAAAACTTTTAACCAGAATATATCCGCAGAATTATTAGAAAGAGTCCTGGTGATTTATTTAACAGTTGATGATCCTGTTATCTTGCAAAGACTTAAAAAAAGAGGGCTTTCAGAAGAAGAAATTGACAAAAGAATGACTGAGGATAAACTGTTTTGGCAGCAATACCACGATGCATATGATTACGTGGTGGAAAACATAACTGGCAGGCTTGATGAAACAGTTGACAAAATTGTCAAAATAATACAAAATCACGGTTCTTAAACAAACCTCTGCCTATGAGATATTTAAACCAAAAAGGCTCGCCACGTCTTCGACTTGGCGAAGCAGGCCTAGCACCTATTGCCATAATTATCATTCTTGCAATCATTTCAGGAGCTATAATTTTTGAATCAACTTACCCCAAAAAAACAGATACCAACTCTGCCAAACTTACATCACTTGCAACCCAACCAACTCTTGCTCCAACACCCAGTCTTACCCCAACTCCTACCCCATCTCCATTACCTACTCCCACAACTGTACCAACCCCTACCCCAACACCTAAACCAGTTTCCACCCCATCTTCATCTTTGTCTCCGCAACCGGTAGTCAACAATGCTCCTCCCGGCTCAGGATATTCAAAACAAACAGTTTCAGTTGACGGCCAGAATTTTACCGTTGCTATTGTTGCAGCTGATTTGAACTCTACAAAAGTTATAGTAGACACTGCTTCTGAATCAGACTGCTCAAATGATTGCCCGGCACTACCGCTTGCTGATTATGTTTCAAGGAACGGAGCTTTTGCAGGCATAAACGGTTCATACTTTTGTCCTGCAGAATACCCGAATTGTGCCGGCAAAACCAACTCCTTTGATACACTTTTGATGAATAAAAATAAGCATTACTTTAATTCTGATAATAATGTTTACTCAACTGTCCCTGCAGCAATTTTTTCTGCCGGTTCTGCCAGGTTTGTTTCAAGGTCTTTGGAATGGGGGCGGGATACAGGAGTAGACAGTGTAATTGCCAATTATCCGCTTTTGGTTTCAGGAAGTAATATTAATTTTACTGAAGCTCCGAATGAACCTAAATTTGGCGGTAAAGCTGCAAGGACTTTTATTGCAGCCAAAGGCAACATGGTCTATATCGGGATTGTTTATGGAGCTTCAATGAGTGATTCTGCAAAAGTTTTAAAAGCTATGGGTATGGGTGATGCTTTAAATTTAGACCAAGGAGGCTCTAGCGCACTTTGGTCCGGCGGCTACAAAGCCGGGCCAGGCCGCAATATCCCAAATGCTATACTTTTTGTAAGCAGATAATCAATATATTTTGGAAAAACCTGATGCGGTACTTGTTGTTCTTTCCTAAATTACTTTGCCAGTTGCTCTTTGAAGTAATCCACCCACGGAATTAAACTCGGATCCTGACCGTATAGAAAAGCCAGATAAAGGGTCAAAAATCCTCCGAAAGAAAGGATATTTAATACCTCAGAAAGCTTTGTTGCACCGGAAGGTCTATATTCTAAAAAATCAACACCATTTTGCTTGATAACATCCCCAGTTAATGCGATTCTTTTTTGGTGTTTCTCGGAATAATATTCAGAAGTTAAAAAAAGCGTGATGAGTTTTTTATCCATTGGATTTTTCAATCCTTCCATTAAATGATGATTAAGTTCCGGAATATCTTCAAAAGCAGAAAAACTTTTAGAAGTTTCATTCAGCTGGTTTCTGATAATATGGGCATTTCCTACTAAATGCTGTGCTGCAAAAACAATCGGAATATATCCCTGTAATTTACCTGCTAGCTCTTTTGCTCTGTTTTTTATCTCTTCCTGATTATTCCTTAGCTCTTCAACTGCATTTTTTACCTCTTCATCAGAAATCTGCAAATAACCTAATCTTGTCAGTATTGCCAGAGTCCCAAGCACCATAAACCCGGTTCCCAATCGAGGCTGATTTGAAGGATTATATTTTTGATCAAATACTAATGCCGGAAAATTATACTGTTTAGACATCTGCAAAACTTGTCCTCCCCCTGTTAAACCTACAATGTTTGTACCTCTTTTGATAGCTTCCTCTGCAGAAGACAGAGGTTCTTCTGTTCCTCCGGAATAGCTGGAAAGTATAAATAAACTCTTATCATCTATATATGCCGGAAGATGATAATCACCATATTCTAAAAGAGGAACTTTTAATTGATCCCAGCAAAGGCTTCTTGCAACATACGCTCCATACCTTGAGCCTCCCATCCCACAAATAGTAATAGCTTTTGCAGATTTAAATTCTGCAGGGAATTGAAAAGATTTAGAAAGATCCCAAATATACTCACACTGATCCGGGAACATCTCTGTTGAACCTAACACATTTTTTGGATCTAAATTATTCATAAATAACTAGAGTCTAGAATCTGGTAGCAGAACTCTAGTATAATCCGATTATATCACTTTTACATGGATTCATTTGCTTTAGTTATTTTTGGAATTACCAGTAATCTTGCCCAGATTAAGCTTATCCCGGCCCTTTATGACATGGAAGAGAAAGGGCTTTTACCTTTTGGCACCACAATCATCGGCCTTGCCAGAAGAAAAATGACAGATGAGGATCTGCAAAAATATGTCGGCTCTGTATTGAGGATGAAAAATATTCACCATAAACACCCAATCAAAGATGAAATCTTTCAAAGGCTTTGTAGAAGATTTAAATACATCAGCGGTGAAATAGAAGACGCATCTGTATATACTTCATTAAAAAGAAAGATTATAGAAAAAAACGTAATTTTTTATCTTGCTACCTACCCTGAGCTTTATTCATATGTTTTTGAGCATCTCAAAAAGAGTGGACTGAACAAAAAAAGCGGCGGCTGGATCCGCCTGATGATTGAAAAGCCTATCGGGCACGACCTCAAATCTGCCCGGGAATTAAATGAGCTTCTATTAAAATATTTTACCGAAGATCAAATCTACCGGCTTGACCACTACTTAGGTAAAGAAACTTTGCAAAATATCTTAACCTTCAGGTTTGCCAATGATATTTTTGAGCCTTTAATTAATAAAGAATTTATAGATCACATTCAAATTACGGCAAGTGAAAATTTCGGCATCGGCAAAAGGGGCGGGTATTATGACCAGGTAGGTGCTTTAAAAGATGTGGGACAAAATCACCAGCTGCAGATGCTGGCTTTTGCTACCATGGATGCACCGGCAAAATTTTCTTCTGAAGAAGTTGCAAAAGAAAGAATAAAGATATTAAAAAGCCTGCAGCCGGACCCCGACAGGATAGTTTTCGGGCAATATGAAGGTTACAAAAAAGAAGAAAGTGTAGACCCGGACTCGAGAACTGAAACATTCTATGCTTTGAAAACTTCTATCAAAAATGGGCGCTTTGAAAACATACCTGTTTACATCAGGGCCGGAAAAAAGTTAAATCAAACTGTAACAGAAATCTCCATAGTGTTTAAAAACCCGGTCACAAGACCATTCAAACACCTTGAGTGCGGGGACGAACCAAATATCTTAATTTACCGTATCCAGCCAAATGAAGGAATAGTATTAAAGATTTTAACCAAAATCCCCGGCTTTGAAAATAAACTTCAGGCCGAATATATGCAGTATTGTTACCGGATAGATCCGCATAATCACTATATTCCTGATCCCTATGAAAGATTGCTGGTTGATGCAATCAGGGGAGACCATACTTTTTTCAATGATGCGGAAGAAGTAGAAGCCCAGTGGGCATTTATTGATCCCCTCGCTGACGCCCGGGGTAAACCCCATCTATATGAACCCGGTTCCTGGGGGCCAAAAGAGGCAGATAAATTAATTGGGGATGACGGCAGATGCTGGCTGGAACCATCAATGGCCTTCTGCAGAATTTAATTTTTTAAAACATTCCCTGCAGAAATGAGTTTCCACTAGATTTTTACCTTCTTTACTCCAAATATGAAAAGATTTAAAGATATTCCGTCCGCACTTATCACAGGTAAAGATTTTACGTATTCCATTTTTTAGGCCGCTCTTCTTTTGACAGATATTACAAAAGTGGACCGGAGTTTTAAAACCGTTGTAATTTAAATAGTAATGCCAGGCCTTGTGAAGATATCTTTGACAATCTGCACACCGAAAACCCCTATATTCAGGCCGCATGTTGATCCTCCAGGTTTTAACTATTTTAAGAAGTTCTTTTTGATAGTCCATATTTTGATATAAAGTATTTTTTCAACTGTAGATAGGATACTGCATAAAATACCCCGAAAATTATTAAAATTCCTCCCAATATTAGGTTAAGTGTAATCTTTTCTCCCAAAAAGGGAACAGCAGTAATTGATGCAGACAAAGGCCCGATATAACTAAAAAGCGAGGCTATAAATGCATCCGTCCTTTTTATTCCAACCTGCAGCAAATTTATAAAAGCTACTGAGGCAACAGCAACAATAAGCACGCTTATAATACCTAAAGATGAAATTTCTGATAAAGAAAACGGTCTGATCTTATATTCAAAAGGCAGTAGTATTGATAACATTACTGCTGCTATCAAAAAATTACTTAGAGTCATTGAGACCCGGGAAGAAGAATTTGTAATTTTCCTGGAAAGGATTATATAAAATGACCAGGAAATTACTCCCACCATAATAATTATATTACCCAAAGGCCTGCCAAATGTAATTTGCTCTCCAAAGGATTGTGAAATTAAAAAAACGAGACCTAAAAAAGCTACTGCAGAACCTATTGCCTCATGCTTGGTTATTCTCTCCTTTAACAAAAAGTGGCCCAAAAAAGCAACAATTACCGGAACAAAAGCATAGAGAATTTGACTGATAATTACATTTGTGTATTGTATCCCTATACTGTAGAGCCCGACATTTATAGTGAAAAAAATTGAAGTGATGAAGATCCATTTGAAATTCTGCCTGTTAATCTTAAGGCTTTGGTGCTTTAGATAAATGGGCAAAAGAATTAGAAAAGCAATGGAAAACCGCAACACGGTAAACAGAACCGGCGGCATCTCGCCCACCCCGAGTTTAACAAAGAGCGGGATTATTGCCCCGCCCACAAAATTTGCAATAAAAAGTGAAATGATCCCGATGGTCATTAAAAGATTATACCTTCAAATCCCCAAATTTTGCTATGCGTATCCTACCTCCGAGGTAGAAACGTATTAACACCTAGGGTTTTATTCCGTTTTATAATATATTCAAAATACCTGTCAAAAGAAGCAAGGTCTCCGGTTTGCTGATACGTTCTGATTCTGTTGGTTTCCAGAGCAATATGTTCCTCTCTTGGTGCAAAATGTTCCCCCTGAGCACCGCGTACCCTTCTTTTCCAATCTGTACTGGTTGGTGCTGCACTATAAATATTCAAACAATATTCAGGCTCTTTATCCATTATTTGAACAAGCCCAAGCATTTCCCGCAAAAGTTGATGTGGATTAGCAATTACTACTGCACTTTCCCAGCCTTGATCTTTGGCTGTTATAAAAAAGCCCATGCTTTCGGCTAAAGTGTTATTAACGCTTGGATCCGGAATTTGAGTAAGAATAATATGCTCATCCGGTATTCCCATTCTAATCAGGCGGGCTCTGGCAATTTCCCTGGCCGGTCCAACCATCTTTTTTCTGCGTTCTTTAGGAAATAAGTTATTTGGTTCAAGCATAGCAGGATCTTTTTCACCAAACTTTTGTCCTTCATTGCCATAAACGGCTACATTTTTCACCCATCCCTTATTATAAAAATCCACCATTAGTTGATATACACCTGTTTTTTCAGCATCATGCCAAGCACGACCAAAAAATAAAGCTGCATCAACTGGTTTAGTAGGCCTGTCACTAAGTACCATCGCTTGCGCTTTAATGCAATCCTGCCACCATACTCTCTCTTGTGCAGCAGCTTGTTCAGTATGTATTGAGTAATTTCGTAATTCTACGAATAATTCTAGATAAGACATATCCGTATAATACTTCTCTCAACGCAAATTTGTAAATGTATTTACAGCTTCACTCCCACCTCCGAGGTAGGATTATTTAGGCTTACCCAGTATTGCCATGGGGCGCTCCCTCCAAACCCCATCTTCGTGATAAGTCAATGTATAGATATGCAAAAGCACCCATCCTTTTTTAAGCAGTCCATTTACCACTTCTCTACCGGCAGATTCAATATTATGCCCAGTAATCTCTTTTATCTCAAGCTGCCAAAGCGGCACAACTGCAGGAATATTAACCAGGATTTCAGAGGCAGATTTTTTGCTTTTCATAACTTTATTTTTATCCACCTGGGGGGTGGTCTAGATAGAACACCTAGGGAATTTGTTTCTTAACCGGATGTCTGCCGAATTGCCAGCGCATGGCAGCAACTATTTTATTACGGAAACCATTGGGAGAATCTTCCTTATCCTGATCAGAGTTGTCCCGGACTGCTACCGATGCTTCTATAACCGGCACACCTACCCCTAATTTTTTAGCCAGTTCCACTGTCCAGTGAGCTTCTCCTTTTGTTTTACCTGCACCACCTCCTGAACCGATAACAGAGGTAATATTGGCAAGTTCAGGGTCATTTTTAAGTTCTGCCAAAGTCCATCCCACCAGCCTTGATTCAATAATTGAGCCGGTATTGTAAATACGGAAAACTTCCCGCAAATCATAAGGAAACCCGGAATTTTTCAAAATTGCCGCACCTTCCCCGATTGCCTGCATCATGCCATACTCAATTCCGTTATGAATTGTTTTGGCAAAGTGACCTGCACCCAGAGGACCCAGATAAGCATAAGCGCCCGGTTGTGCAGCAGCTTTTAATACAGGCTCCACTTTCTTAAAATCCTCCTCAGAACCGCCTGCCATGATACAAGCCCCATTCCTTGCTCCCTCAATTCCGCCGGAAGTGCCGGCATCCATGTAATGGATTCCTTTTTGGGAAAGCATCTTACCCCGCCTTAAAGTATCTGTATAAAGGGAATTTCCGCCATCAATTACCAGATCTCCGGAAGTTAATTTATCGCTTAATTCCTCCAAAACAGCGTCAATGGCTGCACCGGCAGAGATCATTAACCAGATCACAATTCCGTCCTCCCCTTCTGTCATCCTGGCTTGTCCAGGATCTTCTTTATTATTCCTTAACTCTGTCACCAACTCTCCCAGATTATCTGCTACCTTTAAATTCTCTGATCCGCTTTTTAACTGGCTGGCTTCTTTTTGCAGCTCTTCCCTGGGCTCAGGGGACCGGTTATATGCCACCACCTCAATCCCTTTTTCCAAAAGGTTGAGGACCATATTCTTCCCCATCCTGCCAAGACCGATATAACCAATTTTCATATAATTTACAAAGCTGAGTGACCCCTTTCTATTTCATCTACTCTCTTTTCTAGATCATCAAATTCTTCTCTGGTTGGTGTATCATCATCTAAATAGGCAAGTTGTTTACCAAGTCTGTCTATCCTTTTGGTTAAGTTTTTTTCAACTCTATCCAGTTTCTTCCCCACCTTATCCACTTTAAGATCAACTTTATCTATTCTGCTTATTAACTCCTGTTTAAGGGCATTTTGGCCGTTGAGTATAGCCTGAAGCATTTTATTAGTATCATTCATTTTTTAAAGTATATATTGTTAAGCCTGCTATTTTCAATAATCAGATCCGAATTCTTGCTAAATTATCCAGAATTATTTTCTCAGCCTCGCTTGCATTTACCTTTTCCCGTTCCATAATAGCACCAATTAGATTGCTGTATTTTATTCTGGCCTGTTCTGGACGCATTGTAAGATTATCTGCAATTACCCCGTCAAAATCTATGAAAACATCAGCTCCATTAAATACTTTAACAAATTTATCATCCAGTAAGTCAACAGGAGAATCAATTGCATTCAGATTATTTCTTTCATCTTCATACTGCGCCATAGTTTCTTCCGCTTCTGCCTTTTCCCTGGCTTCTATTCCTTCTCTGCTATAAGTGGCCCAAACAGGCATAAATTCCAATTTATCAGCTTCGGGCCTGTTAACATTAAGACTATCTATTATTTTAGCAACTTTTCTTAAATTGCCTCTGTTATCTTCAATTACCACTATTTTGGCCACCCCGGAAGATTTTAGGTGTTCCTCAAGCTGTTTAAATTTGTCATCCGCTATTATGTAAGCTGTTTTTTCTGCGATAAATCGCTTAGATTCCTCGCCATCATAAGTTTTAATCGCTTTTGAAAAACTTCCAATTATAGCTGATCGTGCTATTTTCGCCGGCTGATAACCTGTTGCCGAATCATCACCTGTAGACCAGATCGCTACCTTTCTTACAGACTCACCATATTTTGCAACCAATTCGCCTAAAATATCTACTAATTCACTATATCTGTGTTGCCTCATATCTATATCCTGCAGCCCTAGGATTAGGTTGGCTTCAAATCTTCTAAAAGCTGGGTCATTCTCAAAAGTTTGTGGTTGCTCCTCTACCGCAACTACCAGATCCTGCCAGACCCTGGCTGCATACTTACGATAATCCATTGCCCCCTGCTTCTCTGCTGCCACCTGAGTATCAAAGAAATATTTATATAAACCGGGGTTAATAGGCTTTTCTATTTCCAGTGGAGAGAAGGGTAGCGCTTCTCTTTGCAAATCCTTCCTTTGTTTTGCAACTCTTCTAAGTTCTCCAAAAACAGATTCTGTCATATTTGGATTATAGCAGTTATAATTTATTTATGGTTAAGCTTATTGTTTTGGATGTAGACGGTGTGATTGTGGGGCACAAAATTGGAGTAAATTTTCCTTATCCTCCCAAAAAAGTAATTGATGCTTTAAAACAGGTAAGGCAGAAGGGTATTCCTGTAGTACTTTGCTCAGGCAAATTCCATCATGCCATAGAACCTTTAATCAAAAAAGCCGGGCTAAATAACCCTCATATTACCAATTCAGGATCCTTAATTATTAATCCTTTGGAAGAGGGAATTGTTGAGACTTTTTATCTTGATAACAACCTTGTTTCAAACATAATAGATACCTGCATTAAAAACAATATTCATATAGAAGCATTTTCGGAAAAAGGCATAATAATTCAAAAAGGATCTTCAAACGAGTATATATTAAAACGCTCCAGAATCAATCAAAGCGAGCCAATAATTGTTGATTCTTTAGTTGATGAAGCAAAAAAACATAAAATCTTCCGTTTAACAGCAATAGCCTTCAATAAAGCGGACAGACAAAAAATTGAAAAAGGACTTAAAAATTATAATGGTTTAATAAAATCCGTCTGGACCCTGCATCCGTATACCAATCCATGGGAATATTTTTTAATGACTGCCTTAAATGCCTCCAAAGCAACTTCTTTAATAAAAACAGCCAAGAATTTGGGTATATCTTTAGATGATGCTTTAGGAGTTGGAGATACTTTGGGGGATTGGGAATTTATGAATCTGTGCGGCTATGTTGCCACCATGGAGGATGCATCAGAAGATCTAAAAAGCTTAGTCAAAACAAAAGGAGAAGGAAAATATCTAATAGCTCCATCAGTAGACCAAAACGGCATCATAAATATTTTTAATTACTTTCTTTAATCATAATAGCTTCAAAAGGGGACGCCTTACGAAGCTAAAAATTTTAGTTCTATTTAGACTATAATGAAGGAATGTGGTTTTGGTTGGCTTTGGGATCAGCAATATTGGGTGCAATAGAAGTGATTTTAAGCAAAAAGGCTTTAGAGAAAGTTAGCCCTGCCCTTCTTTCCTGGTCTTTTTTCGCATTAACTCTTCCAATCCTTATATCACTTACCCTTTTACAGGGAATACCTTCATTCAATTTAACATTTGTTCTGGGGGTAGCGGGTTCTTCCCTGTTTTTTGTCGTAGCAAGAACAATATTTAACGATGCCATAAAAAATAATCTGATATCCCAAATTCTGCCTTTGACCGCTTTTTCCGGAATTTTTACCTATATTTTCGGGATAGCTATGCTTTCCGAGACCTTAAGGCTTATTCCTGTTGTTGGGCTTTTCACCGTCATAATAGGATCATATATCTTAAATGTTGACCAGGCTAAAGAAGATATTTTCAAGCCTTTTAAGTTATTGTTTAAAACAAAAGGATCTTTGTTATTTCTTCTCGCCATCTTTTTCGGAAGCATCACTGCCATACTTGATAAAATCGGCGTTCAAAATACTTTTCCTCAAAACCCGACTTTTACGGTATTTTCAGAACAGCTCCTCCAGTCGGCTTTGATGACGATGTATTTATTCAGAAGCGAAAGAAAAACATGGCTACCTGCACTAAGGCAAAACTTTAATCTTCTGTTTCTAATGAGCCTGATCTTTCTGCTGGTTTCTTTACTAATTTTTTATGCATATATAAACGGAGGGCCTGTGGCTTTAGTTTTAGGGGTGAAAAGGTTACAGATTTTCTTTATTCTGATATTGGGTTATATTTTCTTAAAAGACAAACCAACAAAACAATCCTGGATTGCAACAACAGTTATGGTTTTAGGGGTTTTACTGATTAAATTAGGTTAGCTTTTGAGTTCCGTATAAACTACTAATCTGTTTGAATAATTTCTGCTGCCTGTATTCCAGGTTCCGGTACAAGTGATTAAGTTCAAACGCGGCTTACCATCACTTCCAAACACTTCCTGCAAAGGAACTTTATCAAATGAATATGTCTCAACATCCGTTACTTCAAATATCAGATTTTTCCCGTCTTTATCCGTAACAATCACCTGGTCACCTGCTTGCAGCTTACCAATATTGTAAAATACGGCAGGCGCGCCTGTTATTGTATCTAAATGCCCTGCCATAACAGCACTGCCTTTTTCCCCTGGTTTATATCCTAAGTTATACCAGCCCGCGTTAAAAACGCCTTTCGGCACATCCATTTTGCCGCTGTTATCCTCACCTACGGACTCAACTGCAGCACTAACATTAATTTTGGGAATACTGATACTTTGCGGCTCAAGAACCTGCACTTGTTCGGCGACACTGTTGCTTTGCTCCTGCTCGAGCTGATCTTCATTTACAATATCCGGACTTCCGGAGATACTATTTTCAGATAAGATTTCCTTCTGAGAAAGAAGCCCTAATGCAAGTAAAACTCCTAAACCTCCAAATATTAATACAATAAGCACAACAGATAACTTTTTCATCATATGCGACCACGCCACGTTCATCAAACTGAACGTGGCAGGCCCTTTATTTCTCAACTCTTAAACCCTCCAGGCTCAATACACACCCATACCTGTTGCAGGTGCTGCTGCAGGTACTCTTGGTGATGCTGCCGGAGATGATGTCGGACTGGATGTTGGTGATGCTGTAGGCGTTTGAGCCATTACTAAACCAACGGTTAATACAAATGCAGCCACTAAACTACTTGCTCCAACTATAACTTTTTTTAGCATTCTTTAATCACCTCCTGACTATCTTATTGTTAAGATATTGATAGATTATATGCAGGCTGTTTTAGGAATAGGTCAGTTTTGTGTAAGAGAAAGGTGATAATTAAATGCTGGTATAATACTTGCAGTCCTGGACTCTAGCGACTAGAATCTAATTATCATGTTTCTTCTTTTTGACATTGGCGGGACAAATATGCGGATTGCTGTTTCTGCAGACGGCCAAACCCTTAAAGAAACTAAAACAGTACCCACACCAAAAAATTTTGAACAGGGAATCCAGACAATCAAACAAACAGCTAATGAGTTATCAAATGGAGAAAAGATAACAGGAACAGCAGGCGGAATTGCCGGACCTATTGATAAAGAAAAAACCTGTTTAGCCAAAAGTCCTCACATTTCCGGATGGATTAATAAACCTTTGAAAACAGAACTGGAGAGAATCTTTGGCTGCAAAGTATTTTTGGAAAACGATACTGCCACAGGAGGCATCGGTGAAGCTGTAAAAGGGGCAGGGAAAGGTATGCAGGTGGTTGCTTATATTGCTTTGGGGACAGGGGTGGGCGGAAAAAGAGTAATTGATGGAACAATCCCTGAAGACAGTTTCAATTTTGAACCGGGACATCAAATTATCGTACCGGATGGAAATTTATGTAATTGCGGCGGCAAAGGACACTTGGAAGCTTATATTGGAGGATCATATTTTGAAAAAATTTACGGGCAAAAAGGAGAAAAAATAAACGATCCGGAAATCTGGAGTGAAATCTCAAGGTTTCTGGCAATCGGTTTAGTTAATACAACAGTTCATTGGTCACCGGATATTATAGTTTTAGGCGGCAGTGTTTCAAAAAGCATTCCTTTGGAAAAAGTTAATACATATCTTAAGGAATTTTTAACAATCTACCCTGCTGCTCCACAGGTTGTTTTAGGTACTTTACACGATGATGCCGGCCTATATGGGGCACTGGAACTCCTGAAGTGATAAAATATAAAGGTGCGCCTGTAGCTTAATGGATAGAGCACCTCGCTCTCGCCCGCTAAAGCCTTCGTAGCTTAACGGATAGAGTACTGGTCTTCGGAACCAGTGATGGGAGTTCGATTCTCCCCGAAGGCGCAATACTTTGGCGAGCGGGTCGGACGAGGCGGTTGGGGGTTCGACTCCCTCCAGGCGCGCAAATTCCGATTCATCTCAAGTGTTCTTCAACATTATATCTTTATCCTCTTCATATAAAAATTCCACAGATAAGCCAGAGACGGTTTCCATATAGGAATCAGGGTCATCAATACTTGTTAACCATTTGCTAAAAACTTTCCGTTTGGATTCTTCTGACAATTCACCATAAGGTATTCTGCCCAATTTTTGGAAAATGCTTCGATTTTGTGGGCGTTGTTCTCCTGTGATATATCGGAAGTTTTCTGCCCGCGCAAGAGGAGCAAGGTTTTGATAAAAACTTCTTGCAACTCCTTGCTGCCGTAATGCTTCCGCAACTTGAATATTCCATATATGCAGACTTTGGGGAGTATCAGGAAACGTAGATAAGTGAAGTTTTAGAGATTCTTCATTATTACTGGTATCAATTACTGACAAGCGTACGCCAAGCGCTTTGGCATTGACAGTAATAACACAAATAGCTAATGGATGAGATATTAAATCAGAAAGTCTTGGAGGGATTAAATCGCGAAAAATTCCTCCATCTATCAATGGCGGTGGTATATTGTCTGGATCTGAAAATTTACGAATAACTTTTAATGAACCGCGCGGTGCCTGTAATCCTTCTTTGCCTGATTTCATAGCCATATTTTATTCCACATAGATTAGAGAAGCAAATATTTTAAACAGATATTTCTTACCAATTTCGAACACAATTTTCTTGAATTTCAATTACTTGCATAATGGTGGATCATTATAGCAAATTACTGTCTGCGCGCACGAAGAAAGATTAAATTTTACTACGCTGGAGTGTGCATACTTTACTCCAACGTAGTAAATTACTTACATTGACACCCCACCATATGAAGGTTCCAGCCCCAATGCTGCTATGACATCATCAGCAGACTTGTAATTCCCTTCCGGAAGGTTTTTTTCAAACCATTCCTTATCCTCTTTTGAAAAATCCGACAATTCATTACACTCTTTGACTAATTCATCTTTCGTAGCCGGGTATGTCTGGTGTTGTCTTAAATGATCAATAGCTCCTTTAGTATCTTGCACTTAAACTCACCCCCCTTCTATATTTGCTCCAAAGGAATCCTAACAATAAAATATAAGAATAATGTGTGAAATTAATCAGAAATCAGTGAGTTAGTGACTTAAATCAGTCTTCCTGATTCTGATGTTTTTTGGGGTGACTTCTACAAGCTCGGTATCATCAATATATTCAATGGCGTTTTCTAAACTCATAATTTTTGGAGTATTAAAATGCTCAGATGTGCCTTCACCGGAAGAACGGTGGTTAGTCTGCTTTTTCTCTTTACAGACATTTATGACAATATCCCCTTCCCGGGAATTGCTGCCGATAACCTGACCTTTATAAACGCTCACCCCTGGTCCTATAAACAAAGCCCCACGATCCTGTGCCCCCACCAAAGCATATAATTTAGTTGAACCTGATTCATGCACTACCAGAGAACCTTGAGATCTTTCAAATTTCTGACCAGAGTCTGGCCTGTATTCCAAAAAAGAACTGCTTAAGATCCCCAAACCTTTAGTATCAGTCATAAATTGACTTCTATATCCAAAAAATTCCTTAGTTGCCACAATGAATAAAAGGTAGACTATTCCGTTCTCAGTATTCATATCCAAAAGCTCGCCGTGGCGCAGCCCCATCTTCTGCATCACTGTACCGGAAAAACTTTCCGGAACTTCTATTGCCACTTTTTCATAAGGTGTCGCGAGCTTGCCATTGACCACTTTTTCTATAACCTGCGGTTTACCAACCTGGAATTCATATCCTTCCCTGCGTAACCTTTCAATCAGGATTGCCAGATGAAGCTCGCCCCTACCGCTCACTATCAGATCTCCTGAAGGGCCGTCTTCAACTTTCAAAGCCACATCTGCTTCAGCTGCTTTATATAATCTTTCCCTAATTTGCCTGGCAGTTTTAAACTCACCTTCAAGCCCTGCAAAGGGTGAAGAATTTACCCCGAAATTCATCCGGACTGTTGACTCTTCTATATCCAAAACAGGCAAAGCAACCGGATTAACTGCATCTGCAATAGTCTCCCCAATAGTAATATCAGGAATCCCGGAAAGGGCTACAATATCCCCTGCGCGCGCTTCCTTTATATCCACCCTGTCCAACCCCTCAAAACCCATAAGTGATGTCAGCCTGAATTTTTTAACCTGGCCTTCCCTGCTGATATGCGCTACTTCCTGCCCGGCTTTTATAGTGCCATTGTAAACCCGGCCGGTGGCAATCCTGCCTTTGAAATTGTCATAGATAGTATTCGTAATTAAAAGCTGCAAGGGTTTTTCTGTATCTGTCGAGGGCGCAGGGATGTGCTCTAAAACTGCATCAAAAACAGGGGCAATATCATCCATTTTGGACAAATCCGGTTCCAAACCTGCTTTGCCGTGTTTGCCGGAGGAATAAATAGTCGGGAAATAGGCTGTCTCTTCATCTGCACCAAGTTCTAAAAAAAGATCAAAGGTTTTATTGATGACATAAGTTATCCTTGCATCCTGTTTGTCAATCTTATTAATAACCACAATAATTTTATGTCCCATCTCCAATGCTTTTTTCAACACAAACCTGGTTTGAGGCATCGGGCCTTCTTTGGCATCAACCAAAAGCAAACAGCCGTCAGCCATTTTTAAAACCCTTTCCACTTCCCCGCCAAAATCAGCATGGCCCGGGGTATCTATAATATTAATCTTAGTATCTTTCCAATTAACTGAGGCGTTCTTGGAAAAAATTGTAATCCCCCGCTCCTTCTCCAAATCATTTGAATCCATGATTAACTCGGAAGTTTCAGTAAACTGTTTTCCTAAGTTTGTTTTCGATTGGCGGAGCAAAGCATCTACCAAAGTAGTTTTGCCGTGGTCAACGTGAGCAATAATTGCAACATTACGAATATCCATAAATATCTGCCATTAAAAAACCCCGCTATGACGGGGTACATAAGCAGTATGCGTAGTTTACCACTTCAAGCTCAAAATAACAAGCTAAAATCCTTTCCTGAAAGGCCTTGTCAATAATATGATTAAGATATTTAAAACAACAGGTATTGCTAGGTAGATAGAACCTTGTTTGAAAAAATTTGCAGCAAATTCAAAATTTAACTTAAAAATATATAGCCATAAATTTTGCAAAGTAGCCGGGTTGATAAAATACAAAAATGTTCCAGCTGCCAGTAAGAGAGTAATAATCAATACTAAAAATAAAATACTTCCTTCAATATCTTTTTTGGAAGAAAACATGGTGTTGCCGATTTCAAAAATTAAATACAAAACTAAAACTATCTGCCACCAGGGGCTTACACCAAATTTTACAAAAAGAAATAAAGAAAATATTAAAATCATCCCCAAAAGCACGGGGGCAACCCCGATAATCATCCTTCTGAAAGGATCTGTTTTTCCAATCTGCACACTTCCCAGCTTTACCCCACCCTCTTCAATCTCCGGAATTATACTTAACTCCCCTACAGGCACCAGCATAATACCTGCAAATAAAAGATGAGCCAACTCATGAATTATAGTCCCGGGTAGAAATATTACTGCCAGAGTATGCACTACGGCCCGGTGGCTTCCGGTAAATTTATAGATAATCCGCGCCAGGCTATCAACCAGTTTTCTGGATAGGAAGAACAGAAAAACAAGCTCAACAAGAAAAAGCAGAAAATACCCCATGAAATTTAAGTCTAGCATACTTTTTATTAATCCTAAAAAAATTGTAGTAAAGTAGATATAGAAGAAAATGTGAACACAAAGCAATACCATCGCCGTTCCATTAGATTAAAGGGATTTAATTATTCTTCTGATGGGGCATATTTTGTAACAATTTGCACTCAAGATAGAGAAATGTTATTTGGGGATATTAACAATGGGAAAATGGTGTTAAATGATATCGGAAAAATGGTTAATTATTATTGGTTTCAGATTCCAGTCAAATTCCCTAGTATTGAATTGGGTCAATCTCAAATTATGCCCAACCATATCCATGGAATTATTTTTATTTGTAGGGGCGGACCTATGTGTCCGCCCAATGAATCAGGGTTGACACGCAGGTCAACCCCTACAATAAATCCAACATTGGGAACAATTATTCAATGGTTTAAAACCATGACCACAAATAATTATATTAATAATGTTAAAAATTTAAATTGGGTTCCATTTGATAAACGGGTTTGGCAACGTAATTATTACGAACATATCATCAGGAATGAAAAAGACCTTAATAAAATATCCAAATATATTCTGAATAACCCATTAATATGGTATAGAGACAGAAATAATCCTCAGGCTAAAAAAGATCTGACGCCTTACTAGTGATTATTACAGCACCCCTCTTTTCTGTTCCCTCTGTTCCCAGAAATGACATTTTGAGCATAAATTGTTAGAATATACAATGTAGTTTGATGTTGAAGCTTGCTCAGGCGTTGCGGGCGGGACTCATTGAATTGAAAAGAGAAAGATATTTTAAGACAGGATTTGGAAGAAAGTTTTTGAAAGATAGATTATAACGGGCCGGTAGCTCAGCGGTAGAGCAATGGACTCTTAATCCATTGGCCGTGGGTTCGAATCCCACCCGGCTCACAGGATGATATAAGTGCTTTTGCAAAATTTTAGCTTCGGCAATTCGAGAAAAATTGCTTAGATTTAATCCTATAAACGAGAGACCGCTTAGGATTCGAACTCATGATTAGGTTGTTATATCAACCTTCTTCATTTTTCAAGTCCGGATCACCAGTATCCCCTTCCCAGTTGTCTCCATAAAAGTATTGCATTAATCCACAACATAACTGGTAAACAAACACCTGTATTTTTTTCAATTCTTCATCTGATAAGTCAGGATAATATTTTCTAATCACATCCAAAGGTAACATTTACGATAATCACCTCCTATAACTAATCCTATAGCCTGAAAAGCGTAGTAGAAGATGGTAAAATTAGCAACAATAATGAGTACAGAAGATCGAGCGAATCGTTATACCTCAAATGAATGGCTTGTTCCTATTGGGGAGAAAGCCAAAAAGGTTTTTGAACCGCTTCCTAGGCAAGTGGCTATTGAAGTTGCTAATGCTATTTTGACACAAGAAGATAGCGGAACCACTGATATTCCCTGGACTACGGTATTCCCTTCAGATAACCTGGATGATGTTTGCAGTCGGCTATTAACGACCTTCAGAACTTCTGACGGTCAGACACCCGCTTATAATGCTGATTTAAGATCAGCGATAAATGATTTGAAAAGGATTATGTTTGAAGAGGGAGCGTTAGATGGACAATTCTTGGCTTGTCATGCTGGCTACCATTTAGTAAGAGTAGCTGCAGGTAAACCAGAAGAACTTTTTACAACGTATAGAGATTTAGCTCGTAGATGGCCGCAATATGCAGGTAAATGGGAAAATGATCTTATAGAACAGTTTGGTATTAAGGCAATTTCAGCGGCCGAGCAAAGACACAGAGAACTTTTTGATCTATTGCATCAAAATCAAGCTATTGCAAGAATGGACGAGCATCCACAACTTCAGAGAGCTGGAGAAGCTACTTCTAGTTTTATTTCTCGAGCTTTTGAATCACTCAATATCACAAATGTGGCAGGTTTAGAAACTGCTGTTCGATTACTTAATAAAAGACATGATGGATACAGACGAGCTTCTTATCAATTAAGAGGAATACCTACCTCTGATTAAAAATATCTTTGAACGGTTATAGTCACTAATTTTATTAAAGTAGAAAGTAATCAGTTTTTACTGTGTTATTAATCTGATAATATCTTCTCTCCGATATCGTCTTTCTCCGACTCCTCGTTTATTTCCAATCCTAATTGCCTTTAGTTTTCCAGACTTATCCCATCTTCTAAGGGTTGAAGGTAAGACCCCTAGTATTTTCGCAACTTGGTTAATTGTAAGAAGTTTTGACCGCTCCATCTTATCCTAATTAAAAGTAGTTAACAATTGTTATTGTACATGATTTTGCATAAAAAATAGGTTTTTAAACAAGATTTGAAAGAAGTAAAAAGTATAAGAAAAGGGGTTATACTCTTCTTTCAGGCATTTTTGAGGCTAATTCTGGTTGCAACCACCATATTAAATCTGGTAAAATCTTCATAGAAAGAAAGGTTTCAACGAATTCTTGCAGTCTGTGGAGAGTATCGTTGGGATCACAAGTTAACAATTGTTAAAAAGAGTGTAACCTGCGGTTATAGATGAAAGAAGTTAATAGGAATTTAAAAACGTTCTAATAATTCAACAAAATATGGCAGAACTACCGAAAGCTGTTGTCATACCTCCAGAACCTTATTCCGAGAGAATACAAGGATCGAAATTTTTCTTCTTGCCAATCGTCTAATTATCGTCTATAATACGACTATGGAGTATTTCAAGCTCTGCTTATAATTAGACTATATGTTTATACCTCAATATACTATTACGGATCGTCTTCTTGCAAATATTAAAAGAATTAATACTTTAGTAAATGAACTAAATAATAGGAGATTCCCTCATGTTGTGTTAGTAGAACTTGAAAGAACTGCAAGGGCTGTTTCAGCGTATGCCTCAACTAGTATTGAAGGGAACCCCCTTCCTCTAACAGAAGTTAAAAAAATCCTTAAATCTAAGCCTGCCCATATCAGAGATAGCGAAAGGGAAGTTTTAAATTACAATCAAGCGTTACAAAATTTAAATGTAAATCTTGAAAAAGCACAAGTGAGATTATCTCTTAATCTTATTCTAAAAATCCAAAAACAAATTACCGAAGGATTATTACCTAAATTTGAATCTGGAAAATTAAGAGAAAAACCGGTAGTTGTAAATGATCCGAGAACGAGAAAAGTTATATATTTACCTCCTGACGCAAAAGATGTAAAGGAACTTCTAAAGGATATTATTGAGTTCACAAAAAATAACAGAGATAAAATTGACCCACTCATTTTAGCTGGTATTTTCCATAAGCAGATGGTAATTATCCATCCTTTTATGGATGGTAACGGCAGATCAACCCGTCTTGCTACAAAAGTGTTGCTTGCTGAAGTGGGACTGAACACTTTTAACTTGTTTAGCTTTGAAAACTACTATAGCAAAAACGTTACTAAATATTTTCAGACAGTAGGAGAATTTGGTAATTATTATGAACTGGAAGGTAAAATAGATTTCACCCCATGGCTGGAATATTTTACCGAGGGAATTATTGATGAACTTTTAAGAATCCAAAAAATCTTACCAGGAGTTGGGATTAGTCCAGAAACACAACTTAAACCTTATCATCTAAAAATACTTGAGTTTATTAGGGAGAAAGGATTCATTGCTGATCGAGATTACGCTAAATTAGTTGATCGTGCAAAAGCAACCAGGGCATTAGATTTTAAAAAATTAATAGATTTAGGCCTAGTTGATAGAAAAGATAAGGGGAAAGCAACTTACTATATTTTGAGGAATAAATAGCTATTGTACTTTATTATGCATTTTTTAGGCCAAACCAATAAGCAAACTCTGAGTTTAGGCCGTCAGACAGGAATAATGCCAGGAATTCCCGCAGCTGCCTCGCTCGCCAAGCGAAGCCATGCTTGCTTTGGAATTATTTTTTTATCTCTTGCGGTTACTCTCCCTCTATCATCAAAGACCACATTTCTTCCTCCTTCTTTTGCCCTATAAAGATTACCGTCTGCTCTTACAAGAACAGACTCAACATCTTCATCTTGTTTAGATACAGTAGTAACTCCTATACTAACAGTAACCCGCGTCATTTCAGCAATCCTTCTCCTGAATTCTTCAGCCCTTACAGAAGCCAGTCGCGGAGCTGTTAAAACTGGTAATACAATTGTAAATTCTTCTCCGCCATATCTTGCCACCATGTCGTTTCCACGCACAGATCCTTGTAATATACGTACCATATCTATAAGAATTTGATCCCCTGCTTTATGTCCTTCTTGATCATTATATTTCTTAAAATAGTCTACATCTATCATCAGCACTCCTGCAGTAGACATCCTTCTGGTAGCCGTATTTAATACATTACTTAAGAATCTGTCCAAGGAACCCCGAGACCAGGCACCTGTTAAAGGATCTAAAGCTGCGTCTTGCTCTACTGCTAAAATCCTTCCTGCATTCTCCACTGCAAGCTCCAGTGATGTTGTTTTAAAATTACTACCAGGCATTCTACGCCTTAGGGTACTGGACGTAACTCGATAATTCCTCATTACCGTAAACCAGAAATGCTCATCCTCTCGATATCGTAAAGGTACGGCTAGTCCTGCCTGTTCTACACATGTCCTTACAATACCCAGCCTCCCCCTCATAAAATCATGCCTGCCACCTTTTTCTCTTAATTTCGACGGAAGAAATAAATCGTCAAAAGATCCTTGAAACGGTGCGTTTAAAGCTTCAGCTTTCATATAATATTTTATACACATTTTTCCGCTATTGACAACACCTTAGAAGCAGGACTAAACTTAACTTTCTGAGCGTAGAACAGATGAAAACTATAGGCGAAAATTATGACCAAAACACTAAAAGACACATTAAAAGAGATTCAAATTTTACTTGGCAAGCCGCATAAGAAAATTGCCGAGGCTTTCAAATATTACTTATATTTTCTAAACCCTGCAGAAAACGGGGAAAAAGAGGTAGTCACAACTTATAAAACAGAAAAAATACAGACTCTGCAACAAGGAAAAATTACCTGGGTAGATGTAAGAGACCCTACCAGAAAACAGATCTCAGAACTGGCTCAGAAATACCCATTTCACCCTTTGCATCTTGAGGATTGTATATCCAAAAGCCAGTTTCCAAAAATTGAACAAAGTGATGAGGATAAATATTTATTTTTGCTTTTCCGTTTCCCCCAACTGCATGAGCGCGATGGCAATATTAGCACACGTCAATTTTGTTTCTTTTTGGGAAAAAACTATTTGGTTACGATCCATGAAAATTCTGACAACATTATCTCAAATATATTCGACTCATGTAAGGAAAACCCTCAGCAGCGCCAGGCATATATCAACAACTCCCCTTCACATCTTTTATATACAATTATTGAGCAATTAACAGACGACCTTACTCCTCTTTTGAAAAAGATCTTAATAGAGGTTGAGAGTGCTGAAGATATCGTGTTTGATGATAAAGTTTCCGGTGTTTATCAGATAGGACAGCTTCGGCGAAAGATCATCAGCTTAAAGAGGATAATCGGACCTCTTAGGGTATTGCTCAAAGACATCCAGGACAAAATAAATAAGTTCACCCGCCGGAATTTAACAGTTTATTTTGTAGATATTACCCATCGGATTGACAGAGCCTGGGAAACTTTGGAAGAAGCAAGGGAAACGGTGGATATTTACAAAGATGCTGACTTTATTTCCAGTACCGAGAAAACAAACAGAATATTGGCAGTTTTAACTATTATCTTCACACTTTCAATCCCTGCCACGCTGATAGGAACATTTTACGGGATGAATATCCTGCTTCCGGGCGGCCTGGAAACAGGTCCGCTAACATTTTGGGGTAATTATACAACCCTTATAATCATTCTTGCAGTTTCTGCAACTCCTGCGATAGTGATGCTACTTTATTTCAGGAAAAAAGGCTGGTTTTAGGGGGTTGACAACCATCAGAAATAGCGAGACAATGAACTTGAAATCTCTAGAAAACCGAAGAAAGAGCAGGTGTAGGGATTTTTTTGTTGGCTTGAAGGAAGGATTTGTCTATGATTTTGAAAAAACTAGCTCCGCCTCCAAAGATCTTCTTATCCTTAGTTATTAATGCCGTGTTTTTTGGCGGGATTTTTGCTCTAAGCATGTTTGGACTTACAACAGGCTCAATCCTTGTTATCCTGGCCGCAGCAGTTTCTTTGGAAGTAATTTACATCACAATTTCTATCCAGGCTTCAATTAACAAGCAAGCTCAAAGTTTTACGGATATGGAAAAACATATTGAGAAAATTAAAGAGAGTGAAGAAAAAGCCCATACAATCTTAATCTATATGGGCCACCAGATGAGGGCTACCCAACACGAACTTGATACCTTAAGAAAAAGCGGCATCTTAAAGTCAAACGGCAACGGCCATCACCCCAAAGCCCGCGCATAAGCTTACCTCAGCAAGTTTAAGACTTTATTCAATACAGGTTCAACTTTTTTTAAAGAGACTATGTTGTATTTTGGGAAATAAAGGAAGGCTGCAGGGGCATCTTCCAGCAGTATTTTTTGAAAATCGAAATACTTAGCTTTTCTCTCATCCTCCGTAATAATTTTTCTGCCATCCTCCAAATCTTTATCTACTCTTTTTGAGTTGTATTTGGTTAAATTAGTTTTTGCCTGGGTTGCATGCCATAAAAAATACTGGTCAGGGTCAATAGGAATGCTTTGTGTAATCAGGAGTGCCTGAAAGTTTTGCGGTATGCCGGATTCTACGCGCAGCTTTGCATCAAACCCCAATTTTTTCCAGGATTCCACAACCGCTTTTCCTACCTCTTCCAGATTTGGGATAGCTGTCAGAACTATTTCTGAATGCAATTGGTCATCCGAAAGCTGGGATTTTGCCCGCTCAAGAGCTGCCTGGGCTTCTTCAGGATTAGATAGATATTTCTTTGCAAACGCATCATAAACCCAATAATTTGGCGGATAAGGATTATTGGCAACTTGCTCTCCTCCAACCTCAGAAGTTTGATAAGACAAAGCCTGACGGAGTGACCGGTTCTTGAGCAAAGGATCTTCAGTTTGAAAAAAAATTGTGACAATTTTTGAATAATCAATTGTTTGCTTAATATCAATTAAAGGGTTTGCATTAATAAGTTTAGGATTACTAAATCCTAAAAGAAGTTGCACCTCTCCTAAATTAAAACCTGTCAAAGCTACTTTTTCACTCGGGTAGAAACGAATATGCACTTGCGGCAACTCGGGGTTATCCGGCTGCAGGATAATTTTTGTAATAAAAATCCTGCTTTTTTCAACCTTTGCAACCCTGTACGGCCCAACCCCAAATAGGGTACCTTTTTTAAAAGTAGGTTTTGTCAAAAGTGATGGCAAAGGAGAATAAGATTCTTTGAGGTTAAATTGGATTGTTTTATCATCAGGGTAGGAAACGCTGACATTAGGAATACCAAATTCTAAATCAGTAGATTTAACAGGACTATTATCAGACCATTTAATATCATCCTTTAATTTAAATTTAAACTGGGTAGCATCATTATTGACCTCCCATCCTTTTACCAACTTAGGTTTTATCCTACCATCACTGCTTGCCTCAACTAAAGGAGCTGAAATAAGTTTTGTTAATTCTTCCGGTAGATCGTGTTCCTGATAAGTACCTATTAAACCGACCCGTAAAACTTCCTCTGAATTTAAAAGGTTAAATTTCAATTGAATGGCAACTATTACAATTATTCCCAGTATTCCTCCAATAATCAGCCACTTTTTCCTTTTTAAATACTCTAAAATAATTAAGAGGTATAGTCTTAGAGACTTTAAGTTCATAGAAAATATTAAAAAATTAATCCAATCAGCGAGAAGATTATAAAAGCAACAGCAATTCCAATGGTCGCGTAAAACAGCATCTTCTCGGCACCTCTTTTAGTACGGTAAAAAGACATATCTCCGCCAAAACTTGTTCCCAAACCTGAACCTTTTTGCTGGATGATAATTACCAGAATTAGTAGAATCCCCAGAACAATTTGAATCACAGAGACTATTGATTTCATATATTCAAGCATTATACACAATTATTAATGGCTCAGCCACTGGAGGAAATGGGTAATCATTCCGATTAAAAATGATGCAGCCACTGCCACTAAAAAAGGGGACAAATCCAGTGCCGGTAATATCAGGCCGTTATAATTTAAGCCCGGAAAGACATAAGGTACCAGCCGGAAATCAGAAACTAACGTAGTCAAAGCATAAAGGGCCAAAACATTGGTAATCCAGGCAAAAAGCCCCAAGGTCAAAAGATTAAGCGGTAAAAACAGGATCTTTAACATAGGAACTAGTAGGAAATTAATTGCCATGAATGCTAATCCCCCCAAAAGCAAGCTTCTTATTCCGCCTGTATAAGTCAGGCCTGGAATTATTTTAGTTACTATCCATAAAGAAACAAGATTTATTAAAAAATACCTGAGCAGGGTTTTCATTTAAATAATATATTACCACGTAATTTCCTGTGATAACTTAAAGCAAACCTGTGGGCTTCATCCCTGAGCTTTTGCAGCAATTTTAAGGCCAAGCTTTTTTTAGGCAGCTTCAGCTCTTTTCCTTCAGGCGAATACAACCATTCCCTTTTTTTGGCTAAACCAAAAAGAGGAATTTCTAATTTCAAATTTCTAATTTCTAATTTCGTCCCATTAACCTGTGGCTTTCCACCATCAACAAGAATTAAATCAGGCATCGCCCAGTCTTTATGGGTAAATCTTCTTCTGACCATCTCACACATCATACCTACATCATTTGGCCTTCCCGAAATTCTTATCTTAAACTTTCTGTATTGCGATTTATCTACCTCTCCGGAAGTTAAAACAACCATCGAACCTGTAGCCTCTTTTCCGGAAATATTTGAAATATCATAGCCTTCAATCCTTTCCGGAAGTTTTACCAAACCTAAATCTTCCTTCAATTCCTCTAAAGCCAGCTTTGTTTCTTCCTCCAAAAAGTTAGGGTTTTCCAGGTAAAGCTTTGTCCTGTTGGATTGGGTCAGATAATTAATTCCTGCAATGATTTTTTTGACCTTTGCAGCTTCTTCAAATTGCTGTCTATGGGCTGCCTCTGTCATCTCTTCGCTCAGTTGAGCTAACAGTTGTTCTTTTTTGCCATCCATAAATTTGGAGAAGTTGCTGATAATTTTATTAAAGTCTTTCTGCGATATTACTCCTGCACAAACCCCCGGGCATAGACCAATATGGTAGTAAAAACACGGTCGCTTCTTTTGCCGCCCCTGGGGTGACGTTATATTTGCACACCAGGGAAAGATTCTTCTTAAGGATTTTAAGGTTTCGCGCACGGTTTTACCAGATGGAAACGGCCCCCAATATTTCCTTACTAAACCAAGGTCCTTTTTTCTTGCTGTAATAATTTTTGGAAAATTGTCTTTAGTTACTGCAATATACAAATAATCCTTATCATCAATAAGTTTTATATTAAATAAAGGCAGATATTTCTTGATAAGATTTGCCTCAAGAATCAATGCTTCAATTTCGGATTCCACTATAACTGTTTCTACTTCTTTTATTCTTTCCACCAGGTTCCTGGTTTTTAAATCCAGGCGCGATGAATGAAAATATGAAGAAACACGATGGTATAAATCTATGGCTTTACCAACATATAAAACCTCTCCCTTATTGTTTTTGTAAACATAAACTCCGGGCTTATGAGGAATTTTAGACTGGTCTATAAAAGCAGGGAGCATACTATTTTCCAGCCCGCTTATGGCTTTTTTTCTTCCTGCGGTAGATATGGATTCCTAAAACTGTCAGATAAATTAAAAACATCAGCGCTCCAACCACACCGATCATAATCGGCATTGTTTGAAATAATAAGAAAGGCCCAATTACAATATCCTTAGTAAATTTTTGTGACCCTAATAAAACGTAAATCTGATCACTATATGAATTAAGCAAAGATTTAGTCCGGGTATTGAAACTAAACTCTGAAACTCCGAAAGGCGGAATTAAACCGGAATTTTGGCCTTCTGAGTTAAGAATAAGTAATTTTTCAGCTGCAATTGTAAGCGGAACGGACGGATAAACAGCATTACCGGTATTTTTGATTTTTAACTTAACTATCCCGGGAAGGCCGGACATAAAAGGGTTTGGCACATCAATTTGCACATCAATTTGCGGATGGCCCAAGAAATCAATTTCTGACAAAGCCACCTGCACATCACGGCTATCCTGACCTGTGTATTTATAAGAACCTGCCGCGATAGGCTCAGAGGAAGAAAAACCCTTTATAACAAAAACAAAGTGGTTTAGATCAAGCTTGCTGAAATAATCAACTCCTCCGGTGGTATTTTCCCAGGTCGGGTCTACCATCACCCATCCCCGCCGCTCGTCCCAATATTCCGGCCAGGCATGCAAAATATCTTTTGTTAACGAAAGGGGCCGCAAAGCAGTATTTGAAGTATAGGCATAACCGTCCAGTTCCCGGGCCGGAATTCCAGCAGTCCGTGCAAGCGCTATGAATAGATCAGTAAATTCCATACAAACAGCTGAATCCGGGTTTGCAAGCGCTGTCACAGCTCCTAATCTCTCAATATTGCTGTCTTTTAACCTTGAAGGGTCATATTTTAAGTAATTTACCACAAAGCGGAAGATTAGCCTGGCTTTAGTCTCCGCATCAGCCGTAACGCTGTCACCTAATATTTCATTTAATTTATTTATAATCTGAGGGTTATCTTTCTCCCAATATTTATTGGATTCGGTATATTTTTTCTTCAAGCTTTCATCCAAAAAAGGATTTTTAACCTTGGAATTTGTATAAAGTTTGGCAGAACCAATTGCTTTTACATCTAATTTCTGTCCCCGGTTAAGCTTAAACCAGGCCAGGTAATTACCGTCGTTATCCACTGTCACATTCAAAGGGCTTGGCTCTATTCGCTGATAAATTACATCCTGAAATGATGTATCAGGCGGCAAAGCAATGCTTGTTAAAATCGGCATCCAGTTATTATTCTCAAGGTGGTATGAAAGATCAAAATCAAAAAGCTGGATGTTGCCGAAATTTGCTGAAATCCCGGAATTGAGCAGCTGGTCTTTTTCAAAAGTCAAAAATATTTTACCCGCAGAAATAGTCTGGCTTTTGGGGATCGGGCTGATTAATGAAGGCTCGCCAAAGCTTTGCGGAACAGCTAGTGTCAAATTATAGCTTTCCAGATTTGAAGTCGAGGAAACTTTTGGAACCCTTACTTCCCAAACTTTACCGGATTTTTCGGCAAAGTCTTTTGATTTAAAAGAGATTACCCAGGGTAGGGTTTTTCCTAAACCTGCTACCTGCTGATTAAATTTAACTCCGATGGTGGTTGTTGTGTCCTTTTGTTCTTGAGTTACTTCCAGCGCTCCTCCCGGATCAGTGGCTTTAATGTCGGAAATTTGCGTAGCGCCCGTAGTTAACTTAAATTGATTAGCATAGTATTCTGAAGTTAAATTCTTTAAAGTAACTTTTTCAGTAACCGTAGTTATTCCGCTTTCATTAACGTCATACAAAACATCATAAGAAGTTGCAAACCCGGCTTTGGCAGAAGGTTGATCAGAAATAGCGTATACTCTTTGAGGCAGGATCAAGAGGAATAAAAAAATAGATGCTGTAAATATTCTGTTAATCATCAAACTAATTGTAACAAAAAATCTTCTTAAAGTATTTTTGCAAGATACATGCCGGTGTAAGAATCTTTAATTTTGGCAATTTGGACAGGAGTACCTTGGGCGACAATTTTCCCCCCCTTGTCTCCGCCTTCAGGGCCTAAATCTATTACCCAGTCAGTATTTTTTATCACATCCAGGTTATGTTCTATTATTATTACTGTATTCCCCACATTAACTAACTTCCTCAGGATCATTAGAAGTCTTTCGATATCGGCAAAATGCAAGCCTGTTGTAGGTTCATCAAGAATATATACTGTTTGTCCTGTAGAACGTTTTGATAATTCTGAAGAAAGTTTAATCCTTTGGGCTTCTCCTCCTGAAAGAGTAGGTGCAGGCTGTCCCAGCTTAATGTACCCCAACCCCACATCAAATAAAACCTGCAGCTTGTTTTTAACCTGAGGAATATTTTCAAAAAACTTTAAAGCAGTTTCAACCGTCATATCCAGAACCTGGGCAATATTTTTCTCCTTAAAATAGATTTCCAAAGCTTCCCTGTTATACCTTGCTCCGTTACATGACTCACAACTTACATACACATCCGGTAAAAACTGCATCTCAATCTTTAAAGTACCCTCTCCCTCACAAACTTCACACCTTCCTCCTTTGACATTAAAGGAAAATCTGCCCGGGTTATAGCCTCTGATTTTTGCTTCCGGGCTTTGGGCAAACAGCTCCCGGATGTGGGTAAATGCCCCGGTATATGTAGCCGGATTTGAACGGGGAGTGCGGCCAATAGGCGACTGGTCTACCAATACTACCTTATCTATATTCTCTGTTCCTTCCAGGCCCCTATGCAGCCCGGGTTTTTCCCTGGAGCGGTAAACTTTTTGGGCTAGAGCTTTAAATAAAATATCATGAATTAAAGTTGATTTACCTGAACCGGAAACACCTGTAATTACTATAAATTTTCCCAGGGGGAAAGAAACGTCAATATTTTTTAAGTTATGTTCAGAAGCACCCAAAATTTTAAGCACATATTTATTAATAGTTTTTAAGGAAGATTCTCGCTGTGCTTGAAGAATATTTGCTCCGACTTTTTTATTTCCGGATAAATACTGGCCGGTTGTCGATGCGGGATTTTTCTTAATTTCATCAGGCGTTCCTATAGCTACAATCTGCCCGCCGTGTTCACCGGCTCCCGGACCAATTTCGATCAGAAGATCCGATGCCTCCATTGTTTCAGCATCATGTTCATTAACAATCACAGTATTACCCAGATTCCTGAGTTTTTTTAAAGTTTCAATCAACCTGGTATTATCCCTTTGATGCAACCCTATTGAAGGCTCGTCTAAAACATACAATACTCCGGAAAGCCCTGAACCGATCTGGGAAGCAAGCCTGATCCTTTGTGATTCTCCTCCCGCCAGAGTCATGGCAGCCCTGTCTAAAGTCAGATAATCCAATCCCACATCAATCAAAAACTGCAACCTGGCATTAATTTCTTTTAAAATAGGACTTGCTATCTGTGCCTCACGCTCACTTAATACCTTCCCATCATTACGAGCGGAAATTCTTTTGATCCAGTCCAAAGCCTGAACAATTGACTGGCTGGTAACTTCTGCAATGTTTAATCCATCTATAGTTATTGAAAGTGCTTCATCTTTAAGTCTTGCTCCTTTACACTTCGGACAGGTTTCTTTGACCATATATTTTTCAATTTCGGCCTTAACAAAATCCGACTCAGTTGTTGTATATCTTTCCTTAAGATAAGGCACCAGCCCGGCAAATTCAGAATAAAAATGAGTCCACTTCCCCTGTCTGTTCCTGCCTTCTACTTTAAATTCTTCATCTGCGCCACCATAAAGCAATATCTTTTTGGCTTCAGCTGTCAGATTCCCCAGCCTTGTATTTGTATCAAAGCCATATTTTTTACCCACTGCTTCAATAAGCCTTGTATACCAGGTATCACTTGTGGCAAGCTTTGACATAGGCAGAATTCCGCCCTCTGCTATAGAGAGAATTGGATTTAAAATTGTAGCTGCATCAATTTCTAAAAGATTCCCTAATCCTGAACATTTTGGACAGGCTCCGTGAGGAGAGTTAAAAGACAAAAGTCTGGGTTCAATCTCGCTCAGCGAGATATTGTCTACAGGACAGGCAAATCTTTCCGAGTAAAGATGGTCCTCCATTTTTTTAGGATTTTGAGGGAATTCCAAAGAAGCATCCAGCACATCAGAAACTATCACTGATCCCTCACCAAATTTAAGCGCTGTCTCAATGCTTTGTGACAATCTTGAGTAAATATTGTCTGCTTGAGTACTATCTTTACTTTCTTTTGTCATTCTGGCAGGCCCTGAAGGGGCGCGTCCAGAATCTAACTGATTCGTTGATTCTGGTGTCGTCCGCGACTTCGTCGGGACTCCCAGAATGACACTCTTATCTAAAACAAGCCTATCTACAACCAGATCAATCGTATGCTTATTTGTTTTAATTAATACCAAATCATCAGCCAGGTCTATTATATATCCGCCAACCCTGACTTTAGAAAACCCTTTTTTCCTGAAATCTTCAAATAACTGGCTGTACTCGCCTTTCCTGTCTTTAACCACCGGCGCCAAAATCATTATTCTCCTGCCCCTTTTTGTCATTCTGGCTTGTCCAGAATCCTTAGTAATAGATTCTGGAGTCGTCGCTCCGCTTCTCCCCAGAATGACAAGTTGAGTAATTTGCTCTACGCTCATCTTGGCAACTTCCCTACCGCATACAGGACAATGAGGATGGCCAACCCGGGCAAATAAAAGCCTTAAATAATCGTAAATTTCCGTGGTGGTTCCAACTGTAGAGCGAGGATTGTGTGAGACACCTTTTTGGTCAATAGAAATCGCAGGAGAAAGACCTTCAATCAAATCTACATCAGGCTTATCCATGACTCCCAAAAACTGCCGGGCATAGGAAGATAAAGATTCTACATACCTTCTTTGACCTTCGGCATAAAGGGTATCAAAAGCCAGGGAAGACTTGCCTGAACCGGAGATCCCGGTTAAAACCACTAACTTGTTCTTAGGAATTTCCAGGTCAATATTTTTTAAATTATGTTCTCTAGCACCTTTAATAGTAATTTTGTCTATAGCCATATTTTCCCCGAAAAATAAACCGTGGGACTATTTTTCTTCGAAAAATCAAACTATTATTTTACCCCATTTTGCAAGATTATTAAAGAGTGAAGTAGCAGAGCGTGATCAAATAAATTATACTAAGTATATGGCACTTGACTTTAAAACCTATCAGGAAATTACTTTACAGGGAGGGACTCTTAATGAGGAAGAAAAACCCTCAAATCCTTATATTCCTTTAGGGGTAGCAAGAGGAACTTTGTCAATTGAGGAAGCACAAAAATTAAGGAAGGAGACAGGCCATTTTTCCAGTATACCTTTACAAGGAGCATTAGAACTCCCATTTGATGAAATTGCGGTTAGTTATGAAGACTTGGATCCGGTTACAGGAGAAACTATTGCTGATCCTAAAGTATTAGGAATCCTAAACAGATTGGGAAAGGAAATAATCCCCGTTGCAGGACGCGATTTAAACACTGAAGCCCGCGAAAAAATAAAAAAATGGGAAGAAGATGATCCAACAATTCAATATTTTCTAAGAGAAGAACCCCCACAAGTCAACAAAGAACAGGAAGGCTCCGGCAGTATTGAATCTGAATAGTATAGTCCACCTGGGGGGTGGATTTCTATTGACACCTAGGGATATCAGGGTTATTCTAAGAAATATGCCGGGTAGATTAACACCTTTAGTTAATGACCAAATTTATCATGTTTTTAACCGTGGGATAAATCATCAACCAACTTTCTTAGATAAACTGGAATACAAAAGAGCAAGGCTTGTAATCGACTTCTATAGATTCAGCAATCTTCCCGCTAAATTATCAAAATTTCTAACACTTTCAAATGATGACCGGACAAAAATTATGGATAATTTGAGGAAAGAAGATGATAAGCTTGTAGAAATTCTGGCTTTTTGTTTAATGCCAAATCATTTCCATTTTTTAATAAAACAAATTAAAGATAAGGGAATTTCTAAATTTTTGGGGAATTTTCAAAATAGCTACACTAGATATTCTAATACTAAAAGAGAACGCGATGGATCACTCTTCTTAGATCAATTTAAAGCTAAACTAATCATAACTGATGAACAGTTAATACACATTTCAAGATACATTCATCTCAATCCCTATACCTCCTACGTCGTAAAGGATCTAAATACCTTATTTGCATATCCCTGGTCATCCCTCTCTGAATATCTAAGTAATAAGGCTGAGATTTGTAATTTAGATATAATAATGAGCCTTTTCATAAATCCTAAGGTTTATCAAAAATTTATCGAAGACCATGCCGATTATCAAAGACAACTTCATAAAATTCAACATCTCGTACAGGAATAGTAAACTTGAAATTATCTAATTTCCCTAGGTGTCCTACCTAGCCCACCCCCCAGGTGGAAGATTAGTTCTTTTATGATATTAGTCTTGCTACTTCTTCAAAATCCAAACTTAATTAATGAATAAATCCAAAAGATTAGGATCCCAGCTACCGAAACTACTATCGCTGTTAATAACAGCAGAATCAGTTTAGCCAACCAAGAATTTAGTGTTAATTTCTTATCTGAGATGCTCACAAATGCCGATGCCCCTAAACCCATCGCCAGTGACACTGAAATTAATACCAACCCCCAATTCAATAGATCCTGATCAGTAACATTTATATTCATACTTAACTCCTTGTATCTCTATACAATAATTGAGTATACTCAATTTAATGAATAACAAAGGCATAGCTCCAATATTTATTATACTCTTAATTGCAGCCAGCTTAACCGGATATTTAATTTACCAGCAACAATCTAAGCAGTATCAACCAGCTTCGCAACCTACTACTAAAACACAAGAAAGCGCCCAACAAACGTCCCAACCCTCACCAAGTATCAGTCCGCGACCCAAACAATCTATTAGTTTAAAAACAAACCCCACTCCTCAATTAAGTCCAACATCCAGACCGTCTGCCTCAGATGATTTAGGTTTTAAGCTGGATTTTATCAGCAATCCAAATGGCACTGATGGGGTAGACATTTTAGTTGAAGCAGATAGATCAATGAAGGTATTTACTATCCAAGCTACTCGAGATGAAAGCTACATTTTAGTAGGTAATCCTATTGAGTCAGCTGCTGGAATTGAGTGGTCCACAACTGGAGGCAACCTTGCCAAAGGCGGCAGTCAAGAGATTAGCGTTAAAGTAAATTCAGAAGTTTACTCAAAAGAATACAGCGGAACCGGAATTATCCAAAATTCCAGAGGAGTCCAGAAAAAATTTCCCATAAAAATCGCCGTTTATAATCCTATAAAAGGAACAGGTGATACTAAAATAGTTACATCAATCAGCGGCACGCCCTTTATTAAAATCATTTATCCAAATGGAGGAGAAACTTTTATAGCTGGCTCAGGCATAAACATCAAGTGGGATACAAATTCTCCTGGTAATTGTTCTGTTTATGCTAAGGATTCCAGTAATAGTATAAATAAAATCAGTAACGAGGTAGCATACGCAAGCTGGAAATCTATCTTCTGGACAACCAGAATTGACGCTGCCCTCTCTGAGGATAAAATGAAAATTTCTATTACCTGTACTGATAGTCAAGGCCGAACTTTTGAAGACGACTCAGATAATAGTTTTACAGTTAAGAAATAATCTTAGTTTACAGTCTAAATACTTAACTCCTTAATCTGATCCCGAATTTTGGCAGCTTCTTCAAAGTCTAAAAGTTCTGCTGCCTGTTTCATCTGGGCTTCCAGGTTTTTAATCATTTTTTTCCGATCCTCTACCGGAATATCATCAACAGTTAAATCTGTTTTACCCAAAGATTCTTCCAGCTCCTCTACTTTCTCTATCAACCTTTCCCGTAAAGCTTTTTCTATGCTTCTCGGCGTAATATTATGTTTTTTATTGTAATCTGCCTGATATTTCCTCCTTCTTTTTACCTCATCTATGGCTGCTTTCATGGATTTGGTGACAATGTCGGCATACATAATTACCTGCCCTCTAACATGCCTGGCAGCCCTGCCCATGGTCTGTATCAAAGAAGTCCTGGACCTTAAAAACCCTTCCTTATCAGCATCTAAAATTGCCACCAGTGAAACTTCCGGCAAATCCAGACCTTCCCGAAGTAAATTAATTCCCACAATCACATCATATTCCCCCAACCTCAAAGCCTGTAAAATATCCCCTCTTTCTAAAGTTTTAACATCAGAGTGCAGATAGTGCACCTTAATGCCTTTTTCCTTTAAATAATCTGCCAAATCTTCAGCTGTTCTTTTGGTTAAAGTTGTTATCAATACCCTTTCCTGACTCTTGACTCTAGTCTCTATTTCTCTTAATAAATCTTCAATTTGACCTTTAATCGGTCTTACAGAAACCTCCGGATCCAAAATCCCAGTTGGCCTGACCAATTGTTCCGCTATCCCATCATGGCTATACAACCCATCAGTACCCCTAGGTGTCCTATCTAGACCACCCCCCAGGTGGGATGAATTCGCTAGGGATAATTCATACTCATCCGGAGTGGCTGAAACATAAACTGCCTGGTTAATCATCCTCATAAACTCATCAAACTTTAAGGGCCTGTTATCCAAAGCCGAAGGCAGCCTGAACCCAAAATCTATTAAAGTTTCCTTCCTTGACCGGTCCCCGTTATACATCCCCCGAATTTGAGGGATAGTCATATGGGATTCATCAATAACGAGCAAAAAGTCTTGAGGAAAGTAATGAAGCAAAGTATATGGAGGGTCCCCGGGGTTCCGGCCGTCAAAATAGCGGGAGTAATTTTCAATTCCGTTGCAGTACCCGAATTGCCGGATCATCTCCAAATCATAATTTGTCCTTTGGTCTAATCTCTGCACTTCTATCAATTTTCCACTTGACTCTAGACTCTTGACTCTAGATTCTAAATCGATTTCTATTTGTTTAATTCCCGGCACAATCCTTTGTTCCGAAGTAATGTAATGCTTGGCAGGATAAATAGTCTGCGTTCCCTGCATTTTTAAAACATTACCTGTCACAACCTCCAACTCGCTTACACTCTCCAGTCTGTCCCCTAAAAATTGTAACCTGTAACCTTGATCTTTATATGAAGGAAAAATATCAACCGTATCACCCCTGACCCGGTATGTCCCCCTTTTAAAATCAATATCATTGCGCTTATAAAACATCTTCTGCAAAATCTTCATCACCTGCTGCATACCGGCTTTCATGCCCGGGCCGATTTCCAGTATTGCCTGGCCATACTCTATTGGAGAACCTAAGTTATAGATTGCAGAAACTGAGGCTACTACTATCACATCTTTTCTGCTAAGCAGTGATGCAGTTGCAGACAGCCTTAACTTTTCTATTTCCTCATTAATCTGGGTTTCCTTTTCAATATAAGTATCTGATTGGGGAATATACGCTTCTGGCTGGTAATAATCATAATAAGAAACAAAATACTCAACAGCGTTATTTGGAAACAGAGACCTAAACTCCTGAGCCAGTTGTCCTGCTAAAGTTTTATTATGGGAAATAACCAGGGTCGGCCTTTGCACTTTCTGGATAACATTAGCCATAGTAAAAGTCTTACCACTACCTGTTACTCCAAGCAAAACCTGGTGCTGTCTGCCTTTATTTATCCCGTTAACCAGCTTCTCAATGGCTTGTGGTTGGTCCCCAGTAGGTTTGAAATCTGAAACAATTTGAAATTTTGCCATGAATCATATTTTATCACTTTTCCAAACAAAAGACGAAAGTTAAAGTTTATATCTAAATTAACTGAGTAAACCGAAAGTCGACGAAGATTAGTCGGCGTAGATTACGAAGGTGAACAATTTATTCCCCAAACCAAAATTCCTTTCAAATACTGCTACACGACCCTGTTTTTTAACTAATTTCCCCCACTCCGTCGGGTTATCAAGGTTGCCTTGAACCGGGAAAAGTGTTTGACTGATGGTGTTAGTTAAGTCAAGATGAGAATAAATTAGCTCCAACTCATCGTAATCATGTTGATTAGGATGTTGGTTTGAATCAGGATTATTGGTATAGTCCATACAGGTGCCCATATTTGAATTATTAAAATTCTCATCCTGATGATCCAGTCCCAAAGTATGGCCTACCTCCTGACACATGACCAGGTTACGCCAGGCAGTCGTGTTATAAGTCGCGGTGTTAAAATAAGTATCATTGACTTTGGTGATTCCCTGCACAATATGCAGCCCGCTGGCCCAAATTTGGGCTATACCCAACCAGCCGTTGTTTCCATACTTAGCATTGCAAACTTCCACACGGCCTAGAGTTGGCCGACAATTGCGGGCTTTGGTTCCACCGTTGACAATGGTTGTATCCAAAACTGTAGATTGACTCCAATCATTGAAGGTTGTACTAAGAATTGGATTCCAAACAGAAGAAACATTATTGCCTAGTTTTACAGTAAAGGGATTTGCAGTCCTGGCCCAATGGTAACCTCCCCAGGAATGATTAGCTAAGGCAGTAGAAGAAAGAAAAATGCTAAAAACAATTGATGCAATAAATAAAAATCCAGCCGTAAGAATCTTTAATCTGGTTTTACTCATTCTTATGCATTATTACAACTTACCCTCCTATTGTCAACCCCTTTTGCAGATTAACTGCGGCGACGGGCCCTTAGACGATAAGCATTAGCAGCAAAGAGTGCGACGAATAGCAGCAACACCCCGATAATAGCCCTTTGAGTATTCAAGAAACCTCCAAATGACTGGTTAGGTTTATCGCTTACTTTCTGATCTGCACCCAGGATATCAGAAATCCCTTCCGTAACTGCATCTTCACCCTTGCCTGCATCAGGAGCGTCTGGGTTATTAGGATCAGCACCACCCGTGCCTTCTCCCAGCGAGGTCGAAGCACCTAACACTCCAGCCTGGAAACCAGCTGCAGGACCTGTTGTCTGTCTTCCGCCGGGAGTTGCTGATATTTCGTTTGAGTAAGGACCGGCATTACAACCGTTTCCTGCCCTGACTCTGAAGAAATAAGTTGTACCGCCTGAAAGATCTTTTACTGTATAAGAAGTTGTCTCTTTCCCGCCAACATTTGGATTTCCAAATTGCGGGTTGCCTGCTGATAACCCGTAAGCTACTACATAGTGTGTTACAGGATCAGCAGCTTTGCTCCAGGTTAAGGTAACTTGATTGTCTCCTGATACAGTTGCCGAGAGTAAAGTCGGTGCGCCTCCTGCAACAGGATCATTGCAAGACGGAGCACTGGCGCTTCCCCCACCGCTTCCGCTATCTCCACCACCGCTGGTAGTAGCAGATGCAGGAGTCGGAGTAGGTGTCGGGGTTGGACTGACAGTTTGAGCTGCAATATAATATGAAGCTTTTGTAGCCTGAAACGCACATATGCCGTTTGCAACCGTGCATTTGCCCGGAGGCACAATTCCGTCACTTGTCCAGTTGGTTGTACCTTCAACTGAGCGCAGTATATCAAGTACCTGCCCATTAAGATCTGTACCGACAAAGATTTCCAAATTAATCGGGTTTGAGAATACTAACCCTAAGTTGGGAACTCCCCATTGCAGTTTTCCCCGAACTACAACACCTGTTCCCAACCCTGATATCACCGCACCAGCCGGGTCAGAGGCTGCCAAAGCTGCCGAATCAAAAACTGCGCCGGTGCTTTCGGTAATTATAGTATCAGCAGGGACTGTCACTTTGCTTGTACCCCCGTTTGAAGGGACATCAATGACAGAGTCGCCAACTGACACAACCGATGGCGTCAGAGTTGTTCCGGTAGTTGTTGCAAATCCTCCCTGGCCCTGGCCGCTAACCGACCGGGTAACTATATTCCCAAAATCCTTACCTGTGATATTATCCCCTGCAGCCAATATTTGTGTATAACCATTGTCTCCCGGTAACCTGATACCCCAGTTTGGCTGTTTAACTTCATTAATATTATAAGTTCCTGGAAGCAGTCCTGCAAACTGATAATTACCTGCGGCATCGCTTACAATTAATACCTCCCCTGCATCCAGCACCCTGTTGTTATTTGCATCCAGATACAGCGTCCATCCGGGCAGAACCGGTTCACCCGCATCTTTGGTGCGGTTAGCGTTTGTATCCTGAAATACCAAACCGGAAATTGTACCTGTAGTCGGAACCACAACATCAATATTAAATGGCCCAACATGAACAGTTGAAGTCCAACTTCCGGCATTATCCAGAGTTCTAAGGTGGAAAAACCAAGTACCATTTGTTAGAGCTTCACTGGTTACACCCAAGGCAGTTGAAGGCAAATCCACTGTAGTATCAGGCAAATCAGTTGCCCCTTGAGTGAAAGAATAAGAATAGCCGGCTACTCCGCTAACCAAGTCATTTGCTCCTAGAGGAGCACCAGCCGCAGACCAGGCCATATCAATAGTATTGTCCGTAGATACATTAGCAGTGTGGCTGGTAGAAACTACGTCCAATGGATCAGTCGGGGCAACATTATCAAAAGTAATATCATCTGAAATTACTCCGGTACTTTGATTTCCGGCTGCGTCAATAAAACGGACAGATACAACTCTTACCCCTTGGGTATTAGGTAAAACATAAGCGTGGGGATTTTCAAAAGGAATTGCTGTCTGAAAAGCTCCAACTGTGCCGTTTCGAAGTTGAATTTGAGTCACATCAGCTGAAACTCCGGAAAAATTTAAAATAACTGCAGTCGTGGTCGTATAAAGGGCGCCACCGTTTATAGCAATCGATCCTGTTGGAAGTGCAAAGTCCAAGGCAAAAGTAGCAGTATTATTGGCACCTGGATTACCGGCTGCATCAGAACCGGTGATGGAAATTTGTCCGCTTTCAATCTCTGTACCATCCAGAGTGCGGTTAAATGTGTATGTTGAACCAGCCAGAGAGACAAAAGTCATTGCTCCACCACCAATAGTCACTGTCGGATTGGCAGATAATGGCTCGCTGGTGACAAAAGAAACAGTCACAACATCACCGCTTTTGCCCAAAGCCGGATTGGCATTATTAGAACTTGCAGAAATAGCACTGAAAACTGGGGGAGTAACATCAGTCGTAGCCACTACGTTAACCGTCCTGGTAACTTCTATTGCAGGGTTTCCGGCAGCATCTGAGACGTTGTAAGTAACTGTATAGGTACCAATAACATTGCTGTTTACAGGATTAACAGTTACTATACTGGCTGTTAGATCACCATCTACATTATCTAAAGCAGTAGCACCGGCATCAACATAAGCCGTGCCAACTGTGACATCCACAGGGCTAGTACCTAGTAAGGTAATGACAGGTGCAGTGTTATCTACTCCGGTTACATTGACTGTTCTAGTTGCAACGGCTGTATTACCAGCTATATCAGTAACTGTATAAGTAACAGTTTTTGCGCCTACTATAGATGTATCAACAGGCACACCTGTAGTTACAATACTACCTGTTACATTTCCATCAAAGTCATCCAAAGCTATGGATCCCGGGTCCACATATACTGCATTTTGTACAACAGTATCCGGGTTGGCACCATTTAGAGTGATAACCGGAGGAGTTACATCAGCTATGCGTCCGGTAACATCAAACAGATTAGTCTCTACTACATTTACTCCTGGTCCTCCGATATTTGGCCCGGCAATTCTAAAGAAATTATTACCTGTTGGAGAACCTTTGACTGCATGAGGCACCGGAATACCTACATATCTTCTCCCGGTTGCAATATTGGTCAGGATAGGATCCGAAAGAGCCGGATTTGTATTGAAGGTATCCCAGGTCAAGAATGGTCCGATTTGACCTGCAAGTACAGTAGAGAAATTAGGAGGTGTGGCCTGATTACAACTGGCAACTCCTATTTGGGCAAAACAGCCAATATCTGAGGTGTCATTAATTTCAAACCCTGCACCTACAGCATCTACCACATATGTTTTTGTACCATAGGGGAAAGTTACAGTATAAGATCCTGGTTCGGCAACATCAATCCTGATTCTGACTCTGGCAAAGGCTGATTGCTCACCATCTACTGCAGCTTCTCCGGCAAATGCAGCTTCAACAGCTTGTACTAAAATTGCACCATTTGGCCCCGAAGTAGATATACTGGCATCGGCTGACCACCAAAAGCCTTCAGCACCAAAACCAATTTGAGCTGAAAATGGATTACCAGGGTCAACAGCAGCAGAAATACCATTTGGATCTGCTGCCTCCATTAATTCCAAAGCCAAACCATTAGAATCTTTATACCAAACCGGGAATCCTGCTCTTAATCCACCTGCTGGGGCTACGGGTCCGACTTCAACAAGTCCTGCAGGAAGAGTTGCAGCTACATTTACAGTTCTGGTAGCTGTAGCAGTATTGCCTGCAGCATCAGTAACATTATAAGTTACAGCAAATGAACCGGCTGCAGCAGTATTAATAGGTAAGCCGGTAGTTGTGATATTTACTGTTACATTTCCATCAACATTATCTACTGCTGTAGCGCCGGCATCAGTATATGCCGCACCAACAAGCACGTTTACCGGATTTGATCCAAGCACAGTAATTACCGGCGGAATAATATCTGCTACCACATTTACAGTCCTTGCGGCTGTAGCAGGATTTCCGGCTGCATCAGAGACAGTATAAGTTACAGCAAATGAACCGGGTGCAGAAGTATTTATTGGTAGACCGGTGGTCACAATATTGGCTGTAATATCTCCGTCTACATTATCTAATGCTGTTGCCCCGGCATCGTTATACGGAGTTCCGGCAGTAACTGTTGCTGGATTAGCACCAGTCACCGTAATAACAGGAGCCGTAATATCTATACCTCCAACAGCTACTACATTAACAGTTCTAGTTGCTGTTGTAGTATGGCCTGCACTATCAGTAACGGTGTAGGTCACAGTTTTAGATCCCAAAGTTGAAGTGTCTACAGGAAGACCGGTTACTTGAATGTTAGCAGTTATATTTCCGTCCTGGTCGTCCAAGGCTGTGGCTCCTGCATCTGTATAAACAGCATTCTGATTGACGTTGACTGGGTTTGCCCCATGCAGGGTTATAACAGGACCTGTAGCATCTGCCAATCTTCCGGTAACAGTAAATAGGTTTGTTTCTACTACATTTACTCCTGGTCCTCCGATATTTGGCCCGGCAATTCTAAAGAAATTATTACCTGTTGGAGAACCTTTGACTACATGAGGCCCGCCTAAAACACTACCTACATATCTTCTTCCGGTAATTGGATCAGTCAAAAGCGGATCCGAAAGAGCCGGATTTGTATTGAAGGTATCCCAGGTTAAGAATGGTCCGATTCCTCCATTTAGCACCGTTGAGAAATTAGGCTGGGTCGCACTGGCACAATTTAGTACTCCCGGAATGGCAAAACAACCAATATCGGCAGTATCATTAATCTCGTATCCCGGGCCGATATCAGCCAAAGCTACAGTGTAAGTTTTTGTGCCATAAGGATAAGTTACAGTATAAGTTCCAGGTTCGGCAACATCAATCCTGATTCTGGCTCTGGCAAAGGCTGATTGCTCACCATCTACTGCAGCTTCTCCGGCAAATGCAGCTTCTATAGCCTGAACTAGGAGAGCACCATTTGGTCCTGAGGTTGACATATCTGCTTCGGCAGACCACCAAAATCCTTCAGCATTAAATCCTATTTGAGCAGAAAATGGATTACCAGGGTCAACAGGATCAGAAATCCCCCTCGGATCTGCCGCTTCCATCAAATCAAGAGCCAAACCATTGGAATCTTTATACCAAACCGGGAATCCTGCTCTTAATCCACCTGCTGGGGCAATTGGTCCAACTTCAGCCAATTTTCCCGCACCGCCGGTTGCCGGTAGTAAATTAGCTGTCCCTTTTGTCGGAGCTGTAAAGATTACCCATTCTGCCACGCCATCTGTCTTTCTGCCGACTGACTCGCCTGCCAGAGGATAGTGATCAATTGCAAATCCGGGCGCAACTAAAGATATGGTTACTGTATCAACTGCTGTACCCAACTCGTTTGATAAAGTAACAGTCTCTGGGGCAACATTGCTTAACCAGTTTGCAGGGGCTTCAAATACAACCCTGCCTGCTGCCGGAATAGTCCCCAAAGCACTCAAAGATTGAGCATCAGAGGCTGAATTTCTTATAGTCCAGCCAGTCCCGGCTGCTAAATTAACAGGTTGTGTTCCATTATTAAACAGCTCTACCCATTCTGCCCCGGCTGTCGGGTTTGGTAATATTTCATTAATTAATACCCTTTGTGCAGTATCCGGACTGGGCAAAGTTATCACAAAAACTGTAAAGTGATTTAACCCTTTAATAGTAATCGTTTCTGCTAACTTTTCTTTTGGCTCATCTAATTTAGGTGCAGAAGGCAATTCTGCTTCTGTTTCAGCAGCTTTTACCTCAACATCCTTATCCTTTACCTCTGGAGGCAGCGGCAAAGTTAAGTCATATTCAAAGGTGTTGTCAGCCATGGTAGAAGTAATTTCAAAAGCTGTATCTGAAACAGCATTTAACTGGGTAACTTTTTCCGGTCTTTATTTAGTTCTACATTACTTATAGTCTCAAAAGTCTTGTCCCCTAAATCATTCCAGACCCTGTCTGTGGGGATTGCTGAAGAAACAGGATCAACTGGCTTATCTATAGGAAGAGCAGAAGGGGAAGCAGGCAAATCTTCAGGTAGAGGAGTCTGCCCGGGAGTTGGAGTCGGGCTTATGCTGGGTACCGGAGTAGAAGTAGGTGTAGGTGCAATAGTTGGTTCCGTAGAAGGAGTTTCTGAAGGAGAGGCAGGAGGAGTAACCGGAGCAGTCTCTGTAGATGTATCCGGTGCAGGGGTATTTTCCGGAGCCGGTTCTGAAACAGTTTCTGCAGCTGGAGCAAGACTAACTTCTTGAGCATACACAGCTGAAACTGCTGCATAAGGCAATACTAGATTTAAAAACAGGGAGAACAAAGTTATAAACGACAGCATCTTTTGCATAGTTTTTTTAAAATGTGAAAGGGTATGCATTATATTATGGAATTTCCTTATGTCAACACTTACTTTCTTTCGTCTGTAAGATTTGTTACAAGATATCCTAAAAAAGTAAGAAAAAAATACATTATAGGGTAAGAGATTTGTAAGAAGATGTCGCCTGTAGATACTTCTCCATTCTTACAATCTTCTTACCCAATTATAGTTTCAATATGTTATAAAACAGTATTATAGTTTTTAACTTAAAAATATTATGATTATGAGAACCGGAGTTGAAAATAAGCCAATAAATGTTAGCCAACAAAAACCTGTTGCTTTTTTTGATTTAGATGACACTATGTACCGCGGACTGATCATGGAGGCATTAGTATTGGACCAAATACAGGAAGGCCTGGTATTTCTTGGAGCAGTACCTGCAATATTAGAATCAATTCAAGGATATCAAAGCCGTCAACGAGGCCAAACTTCAAACGTATGCGAGCTTAATTCCAGATGGGCAGACGGTTGTAAGGGCATAAATTATAACAATCTGCTGAGTCACGCCAAAAAATTCGTCAGCAGAAATAAAGACAACTTTCATCGATATACTGAACCTGTCATTAATCTTTTAAAAAAGAAGGGATTCGAAACCTGGCTTAGTACGGGAGAACCGGACTATGTTGCGCAGGCTGTAAAAGAGGAGTATACTTTGACAGGCTTCTGTGCCACTGAATGGAAAAGGGATAAGAATTCAATCATTACTGGAGGAATCAGAAATCCTATGACTAGTAAATTAAAAGGTGAATGGGCAAGGATACTTCTGAATCCGGCATTTGGATGTAACAATAGAATATCTCTTGCCTTTGTTGATTCATTAAATGATCAAGGACTGGTAGAAGCCGCGCAGGTAAGTATAGTATGTGGCCAACCAGCTGCAGAATTTGATGATTATTTAAAGAGCTGCGGAAAGACCTATAAAATTATATCCCCTGAACAGCCTGAGGATGTGATTAATTTTATAGATACATTAACTCGATAGACTCACTCTATGAATAGAAGAAAAGAAACCTTCATTGGATCTAGAGATCCCGATTATAATTCCACACAATACAATCTACATGCCGAATTATACAAAAAACATAATCCATTAGGACTTAGAGGCGGGCACACACCTGCTTTACGAGTACTGATCTTTGAGGAATTAATTGCACCACCGGGCACTAAAAAAGTCTTTGAGATAGGCCCTGGACCAGGATTTGATGCTTTAGAACTGCATAAAGAGTATGAATACCGAGCAGGAGACATCTCACATCCTTTTATTGAAGATTTAAGGAGAAAAGGACTACAAGCAGGATATTTTGATGCCAGCAAAGATTCAATTCCTGAAGGAATTGAAGCAATTTATGCCCATATTTCATTAATTCATATTAGACCTGATGCATTTACCAGGCTTTTGGCTGACTGTAGAGATAGACTGCAAGGTCCGAGAGCATTTTTTGCAAGTTTTCTAGATGGCTTTGGTCATGAAAGAAGCAAACGAAATGAAGAATTCTCCCGTGATTTCACTTATTATCCCAGAAAGCGTCTGGAGCAAATAACTTACCAGGAAGGATTGGATATAAAAATTTTTGATCTTGTTGAAGCTTTTAATGGTACTAAGTTTTGGCATGTTGGGGGTGTATTTAAACAAGAATACAAAGGCGGCTCATATGGTAAGGATAGGTTGCATCCATTTGGAGATGTATTTTGGACACCGGGATCACTCTATAAAGGAGAAAACCTTATGTGCGATCTAATGAAAAATCAAGTTAAAACAGGTCTTCTCGAGCCGGAAGTGATTGATACAATCAAAAGATATGAATCTTTAATTGATCGCCGTATTATCGACCCTAATGATGCTGGTAAATTAGCTGAAGCAATTAATACTATTTGGGCTGCGGGTTTAAAAGACCAAAATATTGAAGCAGTAATACAACATGCCAAAGATTACTTTGCTAGAAAACCACGCTTTAAATCCTTAACAGAAACAGCTTTTGCAGTCTGCAATAACAACGGCTTCAATAACATTCTTGCAGGAATCGAACCGTCTTGGTTAATACAAGTATTAAAAAACCACTTAAATATAGATAGTGTGACCTCTGCACAGTGGGAAACAGAGGGCGGCACTCAGTTTACAGGCAAACTAACAGGTGATGTATTTTACTCAAAGAATAATCCGAATCCAGGAAGACCGATTACTAACTACGAGGATCGGTTACGCAATTTACTAGGCACAAAATACAAAAGAATTACTATTGGCGTGGGTCACTCATATATAGATGATGCCCTTATAGGAGTTACAGATTATCCAATATATGCTTATCCCGATAAGCAAACCTCAGATACTGCCCACAAAAAAGACATCTTTAGATCTGGCGATGGACACCCCATACATTCAGCACCTAGTGAATACTGGCTGAGATGGGCAGTTATAGATAATGAAAGAAAACTAATAAAATATTTAAATATGCTAACCAGTGACAGATTTCCTATCGCACCAAACCCAGAATTTAATGGTTATTATTGGATGTGTCCTGATAACAGGCTAAACCTTGATTTCTATAAAGCTAACCAAGACTCTGTTCGTATCTTGTAATATATTCAAATGGATTTAGTAGAAGTATTGGAACAAATTAACAAAGCCTCACTCCGCTTTTTACAACCCTTAACTCCTGAGGCAACTTATCGGGCGATTATCGACGAGGCTATTAAACTGGTTCAAGCAGATGAAGGCTACCTTGCTCTTGCTAAAAATAACGAACTAAGCATTAAGTATGCCTATGTGCCTTTTTTAGGCCCCCCAAAAATGCGTAGAAGGGGTTTTACTTATACCGCTTTTTCGCAAAAAAAGGCTTATGTAACCTACGCGGAAGATTTTAAGGAGGTTCATCCAGAGTTGGTAAAAGCAGGAATCCAATCTACAATCTTTATACCAATAGTTAATAAAGGTAAAAGCATGGGTGTAATGAATATTATGTCCCATCATCGCCTCAGGAAGTTTACTCAAAAAGAATTATCAATACTCAAATTATTTGGATCTATGGCCAGCTTAGCGATCCATAAAACTCAACTATATAGTGAAACTAAAACAAATTTAGAGGCACGTAATCTTTTTTTATCAATGGCTGCACATGAATTCCGTACCCCCATTACTACCATCAGTGGATATGCCCAACTGCTCAGAAATAAAATTGGAGAGGATAGATTGGAAAAAAGGTGGGTTGAAGATATATATAGAGAAACCCTTCGCCTGACTCGTCTTATAGAAGAACTCTTAGAAGTCAATCGCATCCATTTGGGGCATTTTCATTATAATTGGCAAGAGAATAATCTAGTTGAAGTATTAGATAAAGCCATAGAAGACTTTATAATAACTTATCCTAATAATCAACTGAATTACAAAAATACAGTTGCAAAAGAAGATGCAAATGTAATTTGCGATCGCGATAAAATTACCCAGGTTTTAAATAATATTTTGGATAACGCCACAAAATTTTCTCCTAAAATTAAGAAGGTTAATATTTTCTTAAAGAAAAGAGGGGAAGAATTAGTAATTCAAATCAGGGATTATGGCTTGGGAATCAATCAACAAGATATGAATAAAGTTTTTGAAGGATTTTACAGGGGAACCAATAATACAAAAGAAGGAATGGGATTGGGTTTATATTTATCTCATCAAATTATCAAAGAACATAAAGGCAGAATCTCTATCAAATCTAAAATAGATAAGGGTACTACAGTTGAAATCTGTCTGCCCAAAATAAATATAGATAAGGTTTGGAAATCTCATTCATGATGACTTTAAGTAGAATCAACTGATTCTGAAAATATCAGAAACAAATAGTCCTCTAACAAAATTATTACGTTATCTTTGTTCTCTTCTTACTTTTAAAGTTTATCATGCAAATTACTCAGGTTTGGGGGTAGGAAAAAACTTAAATAGGATGAGCTATTTAAGAATTATCAAGAATAACAGGAAGATCTGACAAATAAATACATATCTACCTAAGCATTCTTGATCCTACCCTTCAACTGAGTATGAAAATGAGCAAGCTAAAAATCAATACCAAAATTAAAAGAATATTTGAAGAGTCAATCTTTGGCGCGTTATTCACCCTTTGGACCGCTCCGATCGATGAACCAAAAATGGATGTATCTAAAGTTTCAAGGAAAAACAACGGCTGGTTTGTTGACAACCTGATTATCGGACACAAATCCTAAATTAATTTCTGTATTTTTCCAACCAGGTCTTCTATTTCAAAAGGCTTTTCCAAAAAATCATCTGCGCCAGAATCCCGGGCTGATTTAATTAAATCCCTGGTTGCTGAAACCATAATAATCGGAATATGTTTTGTATCAGCCTGATTTTTCAAATGCCGGCAAGTTTTTCTGCCGTCGCACTCTTTCATCCAGACATCCATAAGAAGCAAATCAGGCAGACTATTTTGTACATCTTCAATAATTGAATTATCGCCGGCAACCACAACCTCATACCCATACATTTCAATAACAGTCCTCAAAACATCTGTAATGCCCTCATCATCTTCAATAATCATTACTTTTTTCTTTGTCATTTATTATTCTGTTATTTCTGAACCGGTTTTAAAGGTACCACAAAATAAAATGTCGAACCTTTGCCTGTATTGCTTTTTACGCCGATCTTCCCCTGATGTCTTTTAATAATCTCTGATGAAATATAAAGCCCCAATCCAAGACCGGTAGGCGTCCGTTCACCAGTTGTTTCCACGCGGTAGAAACGCTCAAATACCTTTTGCCGTTTTTCTTCAGGGATACCCATACCGAAATCCCTAACCGACAGGGTAACTTTTTTATCATCAACTACTGTTTTTAAAATCACCCGGTCATTTTTAGGGGAATATTTAATAGCATTTGTCAAAAAATTTGTAATTACCTGTCCTAAACGTTCCCTGTCTCCGTAAATTGTTTTTGTCCTGGCAAGTTCTTTAATAATTTCATGCTGGGGGGAGATTCGTTGTACATCTTCTGAAACCTCATCAATCATTTCATTAAAATCAAAATACTTATAATTAAATTGCATCTTTCCTGTTTGTATTTTAGTAATATCCAAAAGGTCGGCAATCAAACCGATAATCCTGTTTACCTGAGCCTCCATTTTCCCAAGCATCTCAGCAGAACGTATATCTCCTTTATCATAAAAAATCTTGCGAAGTATCTGAGTATAGGCTTTAATACTGGTAACCGGAGTCTTAAGTTCGTGGCTGGCCACCCCCAAAAATTCATCCTTTAGCTGCTCCAGCTTTTTTCTGTCAGTAATGTCATTGTTGTATATCCTGACACTGTCTGCCTCCGGAACATAAATTATAGCCTGCCTGTACCATTTATCACCAAGGGGAATTTCCCGGATTAAAGGACCGGACTTTTTGGTGCTGCCAGGGTTAATCCCTAAAAGTGCGGTATGTTTGATTCCCTCTTCCTTTATTCCGGGGAAAAGTTTTTTTGAAGCAGGATTGGCGTACATAACCTCTCCCGGTATATTTATTTCCACAATTGGGTTAATATTGAGTTCGGGAAAAGATGCAAGATGAGCAATTTCTTCCTCAGCCTTTTTTTGCTCGGCACTTTTGATAAGCTCCAGTTTCCCCCTTCTTCTTATCAGGGCAAACTGGTGGTTTGTTACTACATCAATTACTTCATCAGCACTGCACTTTTCCAAAGAATAAGTACAAAGCACTAAAAGCTTATACGGCCCGATAACCCGATTAATTTCAGCCTCATAAGAGGCAAAATCATCCCAGTCTTTTTTATTATCAATCCAAAACGGGTTGCCGCTGACTCTCAAACCTGCAAATCCTTTTTTTAAGCCTTCGTTGTGCTTATTTACCCACATTTTCAAAACCCGCTTCATTTCAAACTTACCCTGTTTTAAATACCAATCAGTATAAGGAAAAATCTCCATCTGTCCCTTTTTTAGATATTGCTCAATCCTCGGTATAACCTTTTTTAAACTTTTCAAAGCATCCTCTCTGGTTAGAAATTCTGAAGTAACCCAGACGCAAAATTCGTTATTTTCCAACCCGGCCTTAAAATAACGGACTAAAACATCTGATAAATCTTTTTGGGTCCTGTAGAATTGACAGAAATGCGTTCCCCAGGGAACCTTACCAACAATATCAATACCCGAATCTCTAAATTCTTTTTTTATCATTTCTTCAGCATTTTACTATATCTTGTACCTGAGCACAATTTGGCCCTTGACAGTTTCGGGTTTTCTTGGTAAGTTAAATACATGCCTATAACTTTATACCGTCGCCAAAAACAAATTTTGGATTTCATCAGGCAATATATCGACAAATACAGCTACTCACCTACTTTGGGAGAAATTGCGGAAGCAATTGGAGTTTCTTCCCTGGCTACGGTTCACGAACACCTCCAGGCGCTGGCGCAAAAAGGGGTTATCAAAAGATTCGAAGGTGCTGTTCGGGGAATTGAAGTGTTGGATCAGAAAATTTCCTCCACTCTAAAAGGAATTGAGCTTCCGGTTTTAGGCTTTATTGCAGCCGGCTCCCCTATTATGCCGTTTACAGACCCTGATGCAACAGTTAAAGTTGCCCCTAATATGGTCTCAGGAAAAAAACGATCTTATGTTTTGCAGGTTAAAGGCGACTCTATGATTGAGGACGGAATTTTAGATGGAGATTATGTCATTATTGAAGAACAAAATACTGCTACAGACGGCGATATAGTGGTAGCGCTTTTGGAAAACGGGCTGGCTACTTTAAAACGCTTTTTTAAAGAAAAAGACCGTATCAGACTGGAACCTGCTAATTCCTCCATGTCTCCAATTTATGCTTCTGATGTCAAAATTCAAGGCAAATGCGTGGGGGTAATCAGAAGGTTCCAATAATTACGTAACTATTCAGAGTTTCCCAGTAAATTGTCATTCCGAACCTGCCTGCCGGCAGGGCAGGGCAGGCAGGCGTAGTGAGGAATCTCAAGATTAATCTAGAGATCTTTCCCCGCCCTCATTGCCTCCGGCTGAGAGGCGGGTCAAGATGACAAAATCTTTGGGAGAAACTAATGTCTTACATAATTACTTCTTCCCCCTTCTGGAATTTTCTGCTATCATAACTTGATATGCTTCCAATCGATTTGATAACCTTAATTAAAACTTTTAGTTATTTCGGGGTTTTTGCCATAGTCTTCCTGGAATCAGGCATGATGATAGGCTTTTTCTTCCCGGGTGATTCTCTTTTGTTTACAGCTGGATTTTTAGCCTCGCAAGGTGTATTGGATATAAAATTTTTAGTTGCCGGCAGCTTTATTTTTGCTGTTTTAGGGGATAGTGTAGGTTATTACATTGGACAAAAATTTGGACGAAAACTTTTTAATAAGGAAAAATCAATTTGGTTTCATAAGAATCATCTTGAAAGAGCTCAAAAATTTTATGAGAAGCACGGCAGTAAAACTATAATTTTAGCAAGATTTGTTCCAGTTATACGTGCTTTCGCACCTGTGGTTGCCGGAGTTGGCTTGATGCAGTACAAAAAGTTTGTGATGTTTAATCTTATTGGAGGAATTCTTTGGGCCATTGCTATCCCTATTTTGGGGTTTTACCTGGGAAGCCTGATCCCTGATGTTGATAAATACCTTCTTCCTATTATCGGACTAATCATTTTTGCCTCAATCCTTCCGGTACTGCATCATATCTTAGTTGATGCTGAAATTAGAGCAAGTATTATTAAGAAATTTAAAAGATAATATTTTCTTGCCCCAAATTTATGCTATATATTGTCGCCACTCCTATCGGCAATCTCAAAGACATTACCCTAAGAGCGCTAGAGACTCTTGAGTCAGTTGATGGAATTATTTGTGAAGACACCAGAAGAACGTCCCTGCTATTGAACCACTATAACATTCATAAACCTCTAATTATTTTAAATGACTATAACGAAGCCCGAAGTGTACAAACTATTGTCGATCGTCTAAAAAACGGCCAAAATTTGGCCCTGGTTTCTGATGCCGGCACCCCTTTAATTTCTGATCCCGGGTATAAACTAATCAGAGAGTGCTTGCAACAGGAAGTTAAAGTTGATTCCTTACCAGGGCCGTCATCAGCAATCACAGCACTTACTTTATCCGGCCTGCCACCTGATAAATTCATGTTTTTAGGATACCCGCCGGAAAAGCCCGGCCATAGAAAAAAATTCCTTTCTCAGTTTATCCACCTGGGGGGTGAATCAGATAGGACACCCGGGGAGATGACATATATAATGTTTGCAGCTCCACATAAATTAATCAGGATTATAGAAAGCATTAAAGAAGTTTTTGGAAACATTAATATCACTTTGGCTCATGAACTGACCAAAATCCACCAAAGCGTTGAAACAAAACCAGTTTCAAGTTGGCTGGAAACTCTCAAAAATCCCAAAGGCGAATATATTTTACTATTCCACCCTTCTTAAAACTATCCTTCTTTCTGTCTGATGCAATAAATCCTTAGCAGAGTGAGCTTCATATTTTTCTACCACCACCCCCGTTACCCCTTTCTCCACTAAAAACTCCAACATTTTTTGATTAAAAGTTGAAGTACCGGATGCTATAAAAGGAACTTTTGATTTATGTAAAAGCCTAATGCCGTCTTCTAAAAACTTCATTAACCCCTCTGCCTCATTTTTATAAAATATCAGCTCTTCTTCTTTGATATCAAATCCGTTCAAGTGGGAAATCAGTTCATCAAGGTTTAAAACAACCCCGTCAATCCCTGCAATCAAATAATCTTCCAAATTAATAATATTTTCCGGTAAAGCTATTTCCATCCAATGCCCTAATGAATTTTTTCTGGAGAGCTTCCGGACAGCCAGTTCTCTTTTTATTTTTAGAAGCTCATTTACACCCCGCACATATGGTATGACTATATGAATATTTGTCAGTCCTTTTTTGTGACGGGCAAAATCTAAAACTTCCAAAAGAGGATCAAATAAACTTTTCTGATGAAGCAACCGCAAACTGCCGCGCACTTTACCCATGCCTGCCTTGCCGTCAGGCAGGCCTTCTGATTTATCCGCCAGTTTAAAAAGTATCAGGGAACGGGGAAAAGTAATGGCAGATTCCACCAGTCTAAAAACTAGATTCTCAAATGATTCTCCGGGTTTGTTAAGGTCAAATATTTTCTCAGAAGCTATGTATACCCCGTCTATCTCTTTTTCAATTGTAAGCCCTACTGATAAATCAAAAAACACCTTGACTGCAGAAACCTTTTTGTCATCGCGAGCGATAGCGTGGCGATCTTCCCAATTCGTTGAGGATTGCCGCGTCGCTTCGCTCCTCGCAATGACAGGAAAGGAAGCAGAAGCAATAATAGATGGAGTATATAGCTTTACTCCTACCAACTTAACGCTACCATCAAAAATCCATTCATAGTAGTGGGGAATAAACAATTTCTTATTCGCTGATTTGACCATCTCAGAAATCTTCTCCCGGTCATTTGGGTGTAATTTTCCTGTCCTTACAGAAATCTCCACATCATCCTGTAAAGGATCAAAATATGCATTTCCAAAACTCTCAACTTTTTTAATAAATATCACAATCTGCGGCTCTAGGCCCTCAGTAATACCTGAATAAAACCCGTTATTCCAAAGTCTTTATAAAACCCGTTATTCCAAAGTCTTTCTTTTATTTGCTCAAACCAAATATTTAGTAAACTAAACCAAAGACTTTTGACTGACTTTATTTTCTCTCCCTTCAAAAGAAATTGCTTATGTTTGCCTGCTTCTTTATTTAAAATCTGCGGAACAGGAACTGTATTTATCTCTTTTTTTACCAGAGTAAGTGTTTGCTGAAAAACTTCTTTTGTACTGAAATCAAAATGTTCCAGCACTGTTTTTAATTTAATCTGCGGGTGAGTAATTACGATACCATTTCCCACCGGCAATCCACTCCTTAGAAGCTTAGCAAGAGCCACATTAAGGCTGCCATAAATCGGCGCATCTTCATCCGTCAATAATCTAACAGGCAGTATCTCAACCATATTGCAGTTTTAAATTATCTTGATAGTATTCCCCACTTTAATATCCAACCTTTGAATTGTTCCTGCATTCACTTCTAAAACTTTATCCACACTTTCCTTGGACTGGTAAATTGGTAAAGATTGATCAGATTGTCCGGAAGTAGGCGGTTGCACATTTGGAGTCAAATCCACCACCTTGTCCCCTCTTATCCAGACAAAATCTAAAGGAAACGTTAATCCTTTCATCCAAAACGGATATTCCCCGGGTTGAGGAAATATAAACAACATGCCCTCATCTACTGCTAATCTTTCCTTACCCCCCAACCCTTTACTTCTTTTATCCTTGGTATCTGCCACCTCTACTTTCAAAGTCACAGTATTAATCTGAAGCTGACGGATAACCGGCTTTTCCGGCATAAATGGCAGGCTGGAAATATCCGGGCCTGCTCTGAATAAAAAAATTGCTACTCCGCTAACCAAAAGCAAAAGGATTGCTTGAAAAATAAATTTTTTCATGTATCTTTGGACAATTCTAACGTACCATATCAAAGAATTAATTGCATCTACCCCATAATCCTCTACGATTCTCCCTGGCCTCTTTTTCAGCTTGCCTGAACTGCTCATTAAACTTTACATCCGGAGGATAAGTTAATACTTTAGCAAAACCTTCCCTTACTAAATAATCATTCACAAAAAGCACCTGGCCATTCTCAAGCGGCAGAAAAACATAACGGAGAAGCCTTTTGTATTTATCAGTTTCCGAAACATCCTTTTGCAATATGATTTCCTTTCCTGAAAGTAAACTTTTAGCTTCGTTTGATGCTTCTTTCCCAAAACAGCCAACAGGACGGCGGGGATCAACTGTTTCCGGAGTATCTATTCCTATCAAACGCACTGTTTGTCCGTTTGCCAACTCTATAGTATCGCCATCCACCACTTTGGAAACTAAAATCTTATCACCTTCTATCCCAAACACATTCCCACCGAGTCTAACTCGGTTAGTCGAGTTTGACTCGACACCTGACGAGTGGGAAGGTAGTCTTGCAGAATCAGTGGCAACCGGAGAACTTTCATTAATCAGTGTAGGCGGTGGAACTTGAACAGGTTGGACTGTTTTTGGCTGCTTTAGTCCAAACCATAAAAAGCCTAATCCTGTGATGATGATAAATATACTGGCTGAGACTAATAATTTAGTATTAGACCACATTTTTAGCTCCAAAAAACATGAGCTAATATTAGCAAAATTGAGGCAAATTTAGTACAATATGGATTAAACTCAAATGAGTTTCTATTATACTTATGTTCTTAAAAGCATTAAGGATGGAAAGCTCTATGTTGGAGCAACATCTGTTATAAAACAAAGACTTAAAGATCATAATGATGGGTTAGTAGAATCAACTAAAAGTAGAAGGCCATTAGAGTTAGTTTATTTTGAAGGTTGCACAGATAAGCATAAGGCGTTTAGAAGGGAACAGTATTTTAAAACAGGATTTGGCAGACGGTTTTTGAAGGATAGAATTTAATGCAATGCTAGTTAAACGAGTTTGGTTTGCGTCAAGGAGGCCCGCCCGCCACGCAAGCCAGCTTGCTGGCGTTGCGGGCGAGGGCCGGTAGCTCAGCGGTAGAGCAGGAGCCTTTTAAGCTCTTGGTCCAGGGTTCGATCCCCTGCCGGCTCACTTTACAAAAAAAGCAGTCCTTGTGACTGTCTTTTTTGTAAATGCCGCAAGGATTGCAACTGCGTCGTCCTGAGCGAGCGTAGCGAGTCGAAGGACAAGACTGTTCGACGTTCCGCCTATGGCGGAAGGCAAGATTCTCTTATCCCCTGCCGGCTCACAAATTAACAATTGTTAAAAATAGAAGAAAGAAGATAACAATAACTTGATAATTTTACTTAATCTACATGACTGAAGAAGATAAATCCAAACCCACCGTTGTACCCCCCGACCCGTATTCAGAACGAATACGGATGTATTTTGATGAGCATTTAGGAAAACCATGGCAAAATCATCTTAGATTTGTACTGAATACTTTCCCACAAATTGAAAAAGGTCAAATTCAGTATCTAATTTATGGTGGAGCTGCAATACATCTTCTAAACCAACAAAGGATTAAGCCCAAAGATATAGATGTCCTCACACGTAATAGTGCGATGGCTGCAGAATTCCCTCCGCATCCAGAAGGCCCACCGATAGATGTGCATTCAATAGATAGATGGCTCCAAGATCATCAGTTACCATACGATCAAAAGCTAGTAGATTTTTTATTCGAGCAATTTCAGCCAGTGAGTTTTGAAGGAAGGGAAGTATTAGTTATGAGTCCGGTTGCACAAGTTTGGAGCAAACAAAATGTTCTGTGGGGAAATCTAAAACGACCAAAAGATCTAGAGGATATTCAGCTTTTAAATGTTAATCCTGAAAAAGTCAGAATTTTTGCAGAACAAATTAAGCAATCTTCAAATCCAGGCAAGTTTACAAAGATTAGATCTGATAAAATACCAATACAGAATGATCCTTGTGCCGCCAAAGACGAACCACAGTGATCGAAACTTTATCCTCTCCAATTCACCTCAATCTGAAGATTCTCTTTATGCTATATTGAGCATATGGCATGGAAAGTTTTGTTTTTCCAAACAGCAAGAGGTGAATACCCCGTTAAAGAGTTTATTGAAAAGCAGGATAGAAACACAGTTGCAAAAATTAATCTTTCGATAAGATTGTTAATAGATTATGGTCCGTTTTTAAAACCACCAGACATTAAAAAGTTACAGAATAAACTATATGAACTTCGCATTCAGGGGAAATCATCGGTAAGAATTTTCTATACAATAGCTGCAGGAAAATATTATTTACTCCACGCTTTTATAAAGAAAAGCCAGAAAACGCCTCCAAAGGAATTAAAAGTGGCGCTTGACAGAATGAGAAAACTAGTATAGCATATATGCTATATGATTAAACCTAAAGATAGACAACATTTAGATTTCGAAGTATGGGAAAAAGAAGCTTTAAAAGATCCTGAACTGAGGGCAGAATATGACAAAATACAACCACAGTTTGCTATTCTAAGAGCAAGGATTGAAAAGAGATTAACCCAAAAGGAATTAGCGCAAAAAATTGGAACAAAGCAATCGGTAATTTCCAGACTTGAATCAGGGCGGGCAAATCCATCAATTGCCTTTCTGAAAAAATTAGCCCAAGCCTTAAACTCTCATCTGGAAATTAGATTTACCAATTTCAAATAATCCTGCTATACTTTATTGTGCATCTCTTAGACCAAATGTATAAGCAGAGCTTGCCTTTTTCTAACGAAAAACGTAAGCAAATTCGGAGTTTAGACCAAAGGAGAAATTAAACTTTTATTTTGTATTTTTTGAGGTATTTTTTACCGTTTTTTAACGTATAGGATATATCCAGTTTTGCATCCTTAATGCCTGTATGGTATCTGCAGACATTTTTAGAACATGTCCCGAAAAGCAGTTCATTTCTGGCAGTTGCAGAACCATCCAAATTTAAAGATCCCATTGCTCCTTCATCCTGAGTGCTTGTTTTGTAGGTTAAAAGATATGAAACAGCAGTAGCATTTTGCAGGTTTGAGAAATTAATAATCAAAGCCCTCCTGTCTGAACGCAGCTTAGGTGATACGACAATACCTGCCGTCTTTACTGCTTTTGTGGCAGTACCGGATTTTTGTATCCCTTTTTGAGCTTGCGGCAATACTTTTGCTTCTAGATCTTTGGGTAAAATAACTACAAAAAGAAACAAGAAGATTAATGCTTTTACACCATGACGAAAAGTTATCCTGTTCATTATCTAATACCAGCTTAGCACATTGTATTAATTGCCGTCAAAAATAGCCCGTGATATACTAAAAAGTAATGCGAAAATATCTAATTCTGATTGTGTGTCTACTTGTTACATTAGTTGTTTCAGCCTACTTGCTGCTAACTCCCAAAAAACCGGCAACTCCCCTGTTAAATCCTTCAACAATATTTGAACAAAAGCAAGTTAAAAAAGTTTTACCGTCTGAAACTTTAATAGAATATACTGATCCTTCCGGTTTTAGCTTCAGCTATCCCGATAACCTGTCTATTGTCAGCCGCGAAATCACAGATAACAACACATATGCAGATATACAACTTTTTTCAAAAGAGGTAAGCGGCAGTTTAAGCTTAAAAATTACCGACAGCAAGTTTAAGACTCTTGATGAATGGCTTAAGAAAAATATAAGCGCCGGGACAACCTCAAAAGATGTAAAATTAGGAACACTTAGTGCAAAAGAAATTATATTAAGCGATAGACTTCTCTTAGGCGCTTTGGATCAGGGGATATCTTTTAATATAGAGATGCCGCGAGTAGAAGAGGATTTCTGGATGAATGTTTATAATAAAATTTTATCAGACTTCTCATTTGCCGCACCGGAGAGCGCTGCATCCCAGGCAGCTGCAAATACTCCTTCAAGCGATATTGTCTTCGAAGGTGAAGAAGTAGTTGAGTGATGAAAATCTATAACTCCTTAAGCCGACGGCTGGAAGAATTTAAACCGCTGCACAAAAATAAAGTTACTATCTATGTCTGTGGGATTACTCCTTATGATACTACCCACTTAGGCCATGCTTTTACTTATATCTTTTTTGATGTCCTCATCAGATACTTAAAATTTAAAGGATTTAATGTTATTTATACCCAAAATGTCACGGATATCAATGACCGCGACAAAGATATTTTACAACGGGCCAAAGAACAAAATACACCTTGGCAGGATCTGGCAGATTTTTGGACCAAAAGGTTTTTGCAGGATATGCAAGTACTAAATTGGACTCCTCCTGACCATTATTTAAAAGCCTCAGAACAACTTGTATCAATTATTCGAATAATTAATACACTGCTACAAAATGGGTATGCATATAAGACAGGTCCTTCTGTATATTTAGACATTTCCAGATTTCCTGAATATGGAAAATTATCCAAGTTTACAAAAAAGCAGATGATTAAAAAGGCTGAAGAATTTGATGAAGACTTAAGAAATCCGGATAAGAAAAATCCCCTGGACATAACTTTATGGCGGGGATCTTTAGCTTCCCACTCGTCAAGTGGGAATGCAAGTGGGAATGTAGTTCCAGACCATATCCCATCGTTTGATAGTCCTTTTGGACCTGGCCGGCCGGGATGGCATATTGAATGTTCTGCTATGAGTATGTCCACCTTAGGACAACAGATCGATATTCACGGAGGAGGCAGGGATTTAATCTTTCCTCATCATGAAGCAGAGATTGCCCAAAGCGAGGGAGCTACCGGAAAAGCACCTTTTGCAAAATACTGGATTCACACAGGACAAGCCTTCTATCGTGGCCAAAGAATGTCTAAATCTAAAGACAATCTCATAATGGTTTCAGATTTACTAAAAAAATACTCCCCTAATGCAATAAGGTGGCTGCTACTTTCCCGCCACTGGAGCAAAGACTGGGAATATAAAGAAAAAGATCTACAAAAAGCCCAAAGGAATATGAAAATTATAGAATCAGATTCTGGAGTCGGTCGAAGTCTCGACCTCCCCCGAATGACAAAGATTCAAACCAGAGAATATAATGAATTTATACAGATCCTTGACAATAATCTGGATACACCTAAAGCATTAGAGTTTTTACTTAGATTAACCAAAAAAAGTCCCGAACTTTTTAAAAGCTTTTACGAAATTCTGGGATTTACTCTTTGATCATATAACCAAAACCCCTGACTGAGTGGAGGAGCTTTTTCTTTTGTCCCCCATCAATTTTTTTCCTCAAATACCCCATATATACATCAACTACCCTTGTTTCTATATCCTGCGAATAAAGCCAGACCCTGTTTAAAATCATCTCGCGGGTTAAAATCCTGCCTTTATTGTGCATTAAATACTCAAGCAGCTTAAACTCCTGGGGGGTAAGCTGGATAACTTTACCTTGTCGTTTGACCTCAAATGTTTTTCTGTCAAGCTCGAGATCTGCTATTTTTAACTTGTTATCGGGCTCTCCACTACGGCGGAGCCTGGCTTTAATCCGGGCCAGCAATTCATCAGCCACAAACGGCTTAGTCATATAATCATCTGCCCCTAAGCTTAATCCCTGCACAATATCAGCAATTCCATCACGTGCAGTTAAAATTATTACCGGAATTTCCGGATATTCTTTTCTGATCTGTTGACAAACCGACTCACCACTCATATTAGGCAAACCCAAATCTAAGATCACTAAATCAGGAACAGATTTTGCAATATAATTTAAAGCAGATATACCATCAGAAAATGTCTGGGGTGAATATTCGTTATTTAAAAGAAGTTCTTTTAAATATTTCTGCAATCCTATGTCATCTTCAACTATTATGATCTTACTAACCATATTTTTTATATTTACCGGGCGATCGCATTATATATTTATTATTTTTATTGTTCAAGAGAAAATTTTTTTATTACAGATTTATTACAAGAAAATTCTTGCCAACTTCTTACCTTCCTATGAATTGGTTTTAATCTTTAAAAAGTAATATTAATTTGTATGAATATTGTTTTATGGATAATATTCGGACTTACAATTGGTATTATTACCAATATAATTGACCCATCTTCAACAAAAGGAGGAATTTTGGGTTCTATTATTTTATCTATTTTAGGAGCAATATTAGGTGGAATTTTAGGAAATTTGGTTTTTGGTATAGGAATAAGCGGACTTAATTTCCCTTCTGTTGCCATAGCAATTCTGGGTGCACTGCTTTTGATATTTGTAGAAAGGGCTTTTGGGAAAACATGAATATTTTAATTAATACTCCACTTTTAAAATCAAATGTATTAAAAGAAGATTTTGATAATAAAATATTATTATTATTTTTGATAATTATTACTTTCCTGGTAATCGCAAGTTTACTCTTTATGGATTTAATCAAATCATCTAACTCATTTCCAATTGAGAATGATAATCCTCTGGGATTTGTGAGAAATCTCACAAACAAAGCTTGACAAGCCTCTTCATTTTTGTTAGTATCCGCACTTCAGGCTTTAGAAGAATTTTTCTTCCAGGTAATGACGTATTTACTGCCGGCAACAACCAAGAAAGCCATACGCCTTTTCTTCCAACTTTTCCGACAGGCAAAGGGACTTTTAGGACCAAAAAAAGCAAAGTATAAGCTGGCCACTATCCTAGATTTGATTCTGATAATTGCGGTACTTATTAGCATAAAGCAGCCCGCCCAAAGACTCATATCTCCTTTAGCTTCTTCATTGCACTCTCTGTACTCTACTGCCCCCGCTACCACTACTAAGGAAACCTTTGCTTTTATTCCGGATCTGGCACCCAATAAATTTCCTGCTATAGACCTTAACGGCCTAACCCACCTGTCTTTTTTTGATGTGCCTTTATCAGATACCGGAGAGATGAATTATTATTCCAGGGGCTACCAGTCTTTTATTTCAGGTGCGTCTGCAGATCTTTTTGACCGGGCCCGTTATCAGAAAACCAAAATTTTCCTGACTTTATCCGCCTTAAGCCAGGATATTATTCAAAACCTTTTGGACAACCCAAATGCACAACAGGCCTTAGCGAACCAGGCTGCAGAAGAAATCAGGAATTCCAATATTGACGGTATCACTATAGATTTCGAACTGCCCGGCAGTGGAGGAAAAAATTATCAGGAAAAATTCACCGGCTTTATTAAACTCTTAACTGACAAGCTCCATTTGGAGTTACCACACACTCAGGTAGCTGTAGCTGTTCCCAGCATCCATACCAATCGTGAATCACTTTATAATATAGAAGCTTTAGGCCGTGTAAGCGACCGGATTTTCCTGATAGCCTCAAATTTTATCGTTCCCGAGGCCAAAAACACTAAACCATCAAATCCGGTATTCGGCTATAACGAGCATGAGTATTTTGCAAATATTTCAAATCTACTGGCTAATCTGCAACTTAAGGTTCCTGCAAACAAACTGGTCATGGAAAGAGCCTGGTATGGCAACGGCCACAACTATCCTCTTTATATCCCCAACCGTCAACCAGAAATGGAAGACAATAAGAAACCGGCACCGGTCCAGCTCGACCAAAATGCCGTTGAACAGTTAGTTGCCGGCGTACCCCAAAAGGGGAAAGAGGCAGCCAGAACTAATATCCCTATAATTGCTGATGCTTTAGCAAAAGAAGGCATTTTGGATTCCAACGTTTTAGCCTATGCTCTGGCAACTGTAGAACACGAAACCGATGAAACCTTCCAACCTATTAAAGAAATACAGGGAACAGTAAATGCCAGACGGTTCGGTTATGAAGGAGGAGCAAACTATTTTGGCCGGGGGTTTATTCAAATCACCCACCTTCGCAATTACCGGGAGATTGGAGAAAGAATCGGTTTGGGAGATAGGCTGGTTAAAGAGCCGGATCTTGCTCTGGATCCGGAAGTATCAGCCAAAATCCTGGCAGCTTTTTTCAAAGACAACAATGTAGCAAATCTGGCAAGCAACGGTAACTTTATAGCAGCAAGGACACCGGTAAATCCTGACTACAACGGATATTCTATTGCCCGAATGGCGTTAAAATACGATAACTAATGCTTACAACAAGATCTATCAGAATATTTTCTACCGGTCTGCTTTTGACTTTTTTAATGGTGGTTATGCCTCATCTTGGGATTAGTAAAAGACTTATTAACCCCATGCCAAAACCTGTTGGTATTTTAGAACAGGTTAAAACTAAACTCGAAACCAGACAGAATTATTTTCAAATCAAAAAACAACTAATTTCTGCTGTTTTTGCCGGGTCTGATTATGAAGAGGCCCGAGCCTATACTGTGGCAGATTTGAGCAGCGGGCAAATCATTACCGCTAAAAATCCATCAAAAAGGCTGCCTGTTGCATCACTTACAAAAATTATGACAGCAATTGTGGCGCTTGACCTGACAAAACCAGATGAGAAATTTAGCGTTTCAGAAAAAGCTGCATCTCAAATTCCGACTAAAGTAATGCTGAAAGAAGGAGAGGTATTTAGTATTTTGGATCTTTTAAAACATATGCTGATATCTTCTGCCAATGACAGCGCTGAAGTAATTAAAGAAGGAATAGATTTAAAGTATGAACCAGGAACTTTTATTAAAGCTATGAATTTAAAGGCCCAAATTTTAGGCCTGAAAAACACCCATTTTACCAATGCCGAAGGTTATGATGACAGCAATCATTTCAGCAGCACGGAAGACTTAACCACGCTCTCCGCTTACGCATTAAAGGAATACCCGGAAATTGCCCAAATCGTATCAAAACCCTTTGAGGACTTAACCAAAAATGCCACTGATTTAAGGTTTTATTTAAATAACTGGAACGGACTGATAGGTGTTTACCCTAATGTTTCGGGAGTAAAAATTGGCAATACAGGAAAAGCAGGCCACTCTACAATTGTGGTGTCGGAAAGAGAAGGCAGCAAAATTTTAGCAGTTTTGTTAGGGGCCCCGGGAGTTTTAGAAAGGGACCTGTGGACAGCCGAGCTTTTGGACTTGGGATTTAATAAAGTTGCCGGACTCAAACCAGTAGGTGTCACCGAAGACCAACTACAGAGCAAATACGAAACCTGGAAATATTTCAAATAACCAGCTCTTACACATTTCTCTGGATATTCTCATATTTTTTCCACAAAAACTGATTAAGCTTGATACATGAGGTGGTTACGCCATGATCTTTTAGCAGCTTTTTTCGGCATCACTATATTTGTGTGTTCCGTAACAATTTTTACATACCTTCATTTTGCTTCAGAACTGGCTCCCAAAGAAACCCTGATAAACCATAACGACACCGGACTTAAATTATTCGATACTAAAAACCGCCCCTTTTTTACATTCTATGATGCCAAGCTTAAAAAGCAAATTTTATTATCTGATATCCCCAAAGTTACCCAGCTTGCCATCATTGCTGCCGAAGACAAAAATTTTTACTCCCACCCGGGATTTTCACCACTTTCCATTGCCCGTGCTTTTTTTGATAACCTTCAGGGGAAAAACCTTTCGTACGGCGCTTCAACCATTACCCAGCAGCTTGTTAAAAATTCCCTCCTTAATCCCAGAAAGGAAATTTTACGGAAATACCAGGAAATAATTTTAGCCCAGGAGCTTGAAAGAAGATACTCCAAAAACCAGATCCTGGAGATGTATCTAAATTCAGTTTATTTTGGTGAAGGGTCTTTTGGGATAGAAGAAGCAGCCAATACTTATTTTGACAAACAGGCAAGTGATTTAAACCTGGCCCAAAGCGCTGCTTTAGCATCAATCCTGCCTGCCCCTTCCCGCCTTTCTTTATTAAACGGGAATCTAAACGAAGTTAAAAACAGACAAAGAATTGTCCTGGAAAGGATGGTAGAGCAAAAATTTATAACTGTTCAACAAAAAGATGAGGCTTTGGAAGAAAATTTGGAAATCAAACTCCATCAAAACGACTTAAACAATACTGCCCCCCACTTTGCCATCATGGTAAGGGATGAACTTATCAGGCAATACGGGGAAGAAGTTATAGCCAGGGCTGGTTTTAAAGTTAAAACTACCATTGATTTAGATTGGCAAAAGTATGCTGAAAACGCGGTCGCAAAACATGTAGAAACACTTCGGGTAAACCGTGCTTCAAACGGTGCAGCCGTAGTTTTAGATCCCAAAACTGCTGAAATCAAAGCCATGGTTGGCAGCAAAGACTGGAATAATGACATTTTTGGTAAAGTCAATATTGCCCTCTCTCCGCGGCCGCCGGGATCTGCTTTTAAACCTATTGTCTATATCAAAGCATTTGAAGACAGCCTTATTACACCGGCCACTGTCTTAAAAGACGAACCTACTACTTTTGCAAATTTTGATGAAGATAAATTTTTTGCTTCATTCCCGACCCGGACTGCTGCTTTAGCTTCGCTTGCAAAAGACCCGAATGCTTTTTATAAACCTGTAGATTTTGACCGCAAGTTCAGAGGACCAGTAAGTGTAAGACGGGCTTTAGCAAATTCTTTAAACATCCCATCTGTAGCAGTACTTAAAAAATTAGGCATAGAGAAAGCTTTGGATTCGGCAAAGAATTTAGGCATCACTACCTTAAGAAACCCTGCAGATTATGGTTTATCACTGGTTTTAGGTGCAGGTGAAGTCAAACTTTTGGAACTTACCAATGCTTATGCTGTATTTGCAAATAACGGATACAGGAATAATCCGACTGCTGTTTTGGAAATTATAAATAAAAGAGGCGATTTAATCTACAGGTATGAACCTGATACCAGACAAGTAGTGAACGAAAAATATGCTTTCTTAATATCTTCAATACTGTCTGATAATAAAACCCGGGCAGAAGTGTTTGGCAATACTTTAAATATCTCACGGCCGGCTGCAGTCAAAACCGGCACAACTGAAGATTTTAAAGATGCCTGGACAATTGGCTATACCCCCGGCTTAGTTGTAGGCGTGTGGGTGGGAAATAACTATAACGAACCTATGGACGGTATAGCCGGATCTTTAGGGGCAGCGCCTATCTGGAAAGATTTAATGGAAGAATTTACAAAAGGAACACCTCAAGAAGAATTTAAGCCTCCTGAGGGTATAATAAAAATTGGCCCATGCGGTGTAGATCTTACCAAAGTAGCCACACCTTCTGCCACGGAATATTATGTCAAAAGCACTGAACCTGAAAAGGGCTGCATTCCGGTAAAACCCAATCCCTCACCGCGTCCTTCCCCCAGCGCTTCCCAGAAAAATATCCCATTATGATTTTTGGTATTATTGTTAATACTCATGCTAAAAAGAAAAAAATTTATCCTTATCTTAATCTTCATTTCCCTGATTCCCCTTTTTGCAACTATTTATTTTTTTCAAAAACAAATACCTGAGCGAAAGACAACACTTGGCATTACCCAATCAAAAAACCCCAATCCTACTATTGTTTTTGTGGGGGATTCTATGACGGAGTATTTAGGAAATTTTGATGAACTCAGAGGTTACTTAAAGAAATTTTTTCCTGATAAAAAATTCCTGCTCTTAAATTATGGTTTTGGCTCAACAAATATCTTGTCTGTTTTAGACAGGCTGGAAAGAGACAGCGATCATGCAGGCAGAATTTTCCAGGCAATTAATAATATTCCCTTTGACCTGATTTTAATTGAATCTTTTGGCCACAATCCCCTTTCAGAATATCCTTTGGAAGAAGGGCTGAAATTACAAGAAGAGGCTTTAGATAAAATTATTGCCTCAATTACCCAAAAACATCCTAAATCAAGTATTGTATTTGTAGCTACCATTGCTCCTAACAACGAAAGATATGCTGAAGGAACAACGAATTTAACTGATGAAAAAAGACGGGAGTGGGCAGAAGAACGGGTCTCTTACATTAAAAACCATATAAAATATGCAAAGATACATAATATCCCCTTAGTAAATATCTACGAGCAGTCACTTGATAAAAACGGCACGGGAAATATTGATTATATAAATTCCAATGATTTTATTCACCCTTCCCCAACCGGAGTTTATTTTATCAGTGAAAAAATCGCCAAGTTTTTATACCAGAACAATTTTTTCTAAATTTTTTGCCTCTGAATGCGATTATTTGATATTATAGGTCTAAACTGATATAATTTTTAGCCTATGGAGAGAACTAAAAATCAAAGTCATCAAGCCAAAAGTCATCAAGCCATTAGATATATCACTTGTTTAAATACTTTCGAGAGAAATATCCAAGAAACTGTTAGGCAATGGGACCAAGCTATAAGGGAAGATGATGGCAATTATTACCTTGGGGTTTATAGCAGACCGCCAACTTTGTTACATACAATCTCACAATGGGCAGGCTATACCGGATACCTAGATGATACCAAACGACTTCTAGATAGCATGCCTCTGGTAACTTCTGGGGGCTCATGGAGTGCAACAAAAGCTTGTGTAGAAAAAAATATTGCTGCCAATCCTCTAGTCTTTCGGGTCAACGGCACTTCTCTAAAAGATATAAGTCAGATGTCTCTTCCTTTGAGTACGAGGGATATTACCCGAATCGATCGAATGATTGATAAATGGACTAAGCCAGTCCAGACAAAAGAAGGTCAACCCCGGGATCCAACATTCTATATCCAAAGTGTGGTTAACTTAGCAGCTACTCAAGCAACGCTCTTCCCTAAAGTTCCCATTTCAGATCAGGCAAGACTATTAATACAAAGGCTTAAAAATTATTGGGAGTATTACACTGCCTGGGCTTTAAACTATGATCAAAAAGATGAGTCCCCCTTTTTTATGCTGAAGATGGTACCTGGAAATCATTTACCCTGGGCGCTACTTAGCTTTATCCCGGCTAGGCTTCACATTACACCCTCATCTACTTACCGCCTGATCGATGCCCATACGGAAAACCTAAACCCTTCAATATTTAGACATTTCATACGAAATAGTGGTTTCTTCCACACAATGACATCTCTTTTGCAAACCATGTCCCCCGCACAAATACCCCAAGCAATCGCTAAGTACCAATATACCAATCCAGGATCTGAAGCCAAACTAGCTAAAATACTACGCCAAACATACCGTGATCAGACAAAAATGAGTCAAGCTGAAAAGACATCTTTAAATACTACAACAGAAACTCTAATAAAAGCTACCGTCTTATATCACAAACATCTGAGAGGTGCTGCTCAAGCTTCAAAAGATGGATTTCTCAGGATACCAATCCAGACAGATATTTTTTTTAATGAAATTTTAGTAGGAGCGCTATATGGTAAAACTCTCACTATTGTGGGTATAACTGAAGATGAACAAGTTTTTGTTACTTTAGATTTAGTTCAAAATGGCCAACTTCTTGGGGTTCCTCCTCAACTCCAGAAAGACAATTCTGCTTCAGCCAATCTATTAATACAGAACTTATTAACTCCTGTTCTTAGAGAAGCCAGAACAGGAAATCCTCTAGTGGAATTCAAACCGCTTCCACGATATACCCCTTCAATGCCTGCTTCTCCCAGCCAGGAATCAGATTCCATAAAGCATGTTTCTAAATCTCCTAAGAGACGAGCATTCAGGTCTATTGCACTTATTACTGGCCGTCAGGAAATGCCTGATCTTTCAACTGAATCCTTACCCCACGAACAAGAAGAAAAAGAAAATTATGCGCTGATTTATCACGGTCAGACAGTTGAAATTCAAGATATAGGACTTCTTGCAGAAGAAATTGCAAACGATTTAATACCTGGAGATCAGAGGTTAAGAAGCGATATAAAACTCATACTTGAATCGCTGCAGGAAGATCCTTTTGGTTCCGGGACTTATAAAATAAAGAGTGCATCTGCTATTTTTGAAAACGGTCAAAAAATGTCGCTTCGAAGTTTCCGGGGCGACACCAGAAGATTACCTTTTGGAAATAAACAATTTTCTGAGAAGCTAAGAACAGTTTACTATATTAACCCAAAAACAAAAGCAGTAATTTTAGAAGAAGTTATGACTCACAAAAGATTCGATAATGTATTCTAAAATTTTCACTTTGCAATCTCTTACTACCTTAAACGAAACATATATTTGTACCCCAAATTCATATTTTCCACCTGGGGGGGGTGGATTTGTATTGACATATTTTAAGGATTATATCGTTGCTGGCGGAAATTGAATAGGACGGAACCGATTCCTAGACGAAGGAATATCTGGTTCTTCTAAGATCTTTTTTAATTCATCTGGTCTCAAGATTTCTGCCGCTCTATCAATAGAACTTGCTGGACCTGAAGCTTCCCCTAATTCGTCAATAGTCTTCACTTCATCTGCAGTTAAAGGCTCTAGAATATACCATGGTAGGTATGTGGTACAAATAGAACTTCTGTACCCAAATGGCAATCTTGGACCATTAGGATGTAGTTGTCTATCAATAGCTTCAAGTTTGGAATGTATTGGATCATAACCTTTACCATACACATCAGTTGTTAAGGATAATTCTCTTGCTCCAGCTTCTTGGGCACTTAAACAGAATTCTTGGGTATCGGAATGACGTCTCACCCAAATACGCCAACCTGGTACAGCCAAATATGTTTCTATCTCTTCTGGCCTTATCTCATTGATTCTTCTTGGTTCTCTAAATCCCGTATCTTCTTTAGAAGGTTGAACTACAGAAGGATTTTCTGTAGCACGTTCAGTCCAAGACCAACGATGTCCACCAAGAGCACTAGTGGGGCGACGGGTTCCAGGAGCAAAAGGCAGGAAACCACTTCCTGGGAATGTTACCAAACCACCTTCTTGATCCGAATTATCTTGAGTGAAAGCTGCTAGTGGTGGATCACCATATATCAACTTCTGCAATTCTTCCTCTGTAGGCAATTCATCATCTGAAACTTCTTTTCTCCACTTACCGTGTCCAGCTGGAAGACTTGCATTATACGGTTCTCTTTTGCCTCCCTCAGGACTTTTTGGATTTGACATATTAGTGCGTATAATATCATTCGCAGAGCGTAAGAGCAAATTAATGTATCTCTTATAAAGATCTTTTTCTTAATCTGTTTTTAATCTTATATTTTGTAAAATAATCAGTAAAGATGAGGAGGATATTTATCGCAGTGTTTGTTTTATCCGTGTTTGGCACTATTTTTGGACTTAGAATGACAACTCCTGCTCCTGCTGTAACTACTTCCTCCATCTTACCGCAGTTTACCGCCGAGCAGCTGAAGGAATTTGACGGCAGTAACCCGGACAAACCTATTTACCTTGCGCTGGACGGCTTTGTTTATGATGTGACAGAAGGAAAAGAGTTTTATCAGCCAGGAGGAGCCTATCATAATTTGGCTGGTAAGGATTCAAGCGGGCCTCTTCATCTGGTAGGCGGGTCCATTATCAAACACAAATATAAAGTTATCGGAGCTCTAAAATAATGCAAAAAAAAGGGATCTTTTTAATCTCGCTATCTTTACTGTTTACTTTTATCCTTTTTGTGTTTGCTAAGGATGATCCTTCGGTACTAATCCGAAAGCCTGTTTTAGCTGTAGCCCAAATTTCTGCACTTTTTGGGATGATACTTTTTTCTTATGCTTTTCTTCTTTCAAGCAGGTTCTCATTTTTAGAAAATATCTTCGGCGGGTTGGATAAAATTTACAAACTCCATCAGATAAGCGGCAGGTTAAGTTTTATCTTAATTATCACCCATTTTATTTTCCTGGTCTTCAACTATATTCAAAATACCTCAATACTTTCTATGCTGCTATTCCCCGGTAAAACACTTTCATATAATTTAGGCATATTAAGCCTATGGTCAATGTGTTTTGTCTTAAGTGCTATTTTATATCTGGCAATTGATTACCAATGGTTTGTTCGGATCCAAAGCTTTTTTATTATCCCTTTCAGCTTGGGGGTAGTACATATGCTGCTTATCTCCTCAGACTCTTCAAGATATCTTCCTTTAACCATCTTTTTAATATTACATACTGCTATAGCTTATGTCTCCTGGATCTATAAGGCCCTTCTTTACCCGATCATAGGTCCGCGTTTTGAATATCAGGTTGAAACTCTCAAGGTTTATTCTGAAGATGTGGTAGTTTTAACTATTGCACCCTGCAATAAAAAGATGCCGTTTCTGCCCGGACAGTTTGCGTATGTCCGCTTTAACAGCATAGGTGTAAGAAAAGAATTCCATCCTTTCTCTATTGCCTCTTCACCTTCTGAAAACAGTATTCGTCTGGCAATAAAAACCTCCGGTGATTTTACTACCCAACTCAAGACTCTAAAAATAGGGGAGAAGGCAATATTAATGGGACCCTACGGCAGGTTTTGTGAGCGTTTTTTCGGCAGAAAAGATGCAGTTTGCGTAGCTGGAGGAATTGGCATAACACCATTTTTAGGCATGTTACATTATCTGAAAGACGCAAAACTCCCGCTGGTAAAAAATCTGCACCTGTTCTATTCAGTCAAAAACTGGCAGACTGCTTTGTTTCAGCGGGAGCTGGAGAATATTTCATATATTGAAAAAAACTTATCTTTAAACGTAATTCATACCGAAAAAGGTGGAAGGCTAAACGTAGAAATGATAAGAAATACTCTTGGAGAACTTAAGGATAAACTCTATTTTCTGTGCGGCCCAAAACTGATGATGGAAGATCTTGCCGGACAACTTAAAAGAATGAGTATTCCTGCAAAAAACATTATATATGAAGATTTTAGTTATAAATGAAGAATCTGTCTTCCTTGACCACATTTTTTATAGCCTTCTTGTGCGTAGTTTATTGGGGAGTTTTTACAGGCAGTAAAATAAATGGCTTTACCGCAAACAAGAAGATAGTCCTGGTAGATACGACCCCTGCTATTCCCGATGCGACATCCCAGCCTGTTAATACAATACAGCCTACACCAAAACCATCAGCAGCTGCTCTTGCACAGGCGCCGAAAGCTCAAGTTCCGGCAACTCAAAGTCAAAGTACACCTGCTGTACCAGTACAAACATCTGCACCTCAAGTACCTGTTTCTGCGCCCATACAAACATCAGCTCCCGCAATTAATCCCACTCCGCTTCAGCCCCCTCCTCCGGCAGTCAATACGCCTCCCCCTGTTGCATCGGAACCGACTCTGCCCCCAGCACCTCCCCCTCCTCCTGCACCAACCGATCCGCCGCCTGCACCTCCACCGCCTTCCGACAGATGTATTATTACAATATCCGGAGGAAATTATGACGTGACAGATTATAGGAATATTCACTCGGGAGGAAATGTGTTTCAATGCGGCACTGATATGACAGCATCTTTCCTCAACCAGCACCCGGCCAGTTTTTTACAAAAAATGAGTAAGTATCAAGTATAGATGTTTAGTAGGTAGGAAACTCCAAAACAGCTCTCGTGCCTTCTCCGATTTCAGAATAAATTGATAAACCGATTTTATAAAGGTCTGCAATCCTTTTTACAATTGATAATCCTATGCCGTGCCCGAATGCCTTTTTTCCATCAATACCTCTATAAAATTTTTCTCCGATCCTTTTTAAGTCGGATTTTCGTATCCCTATTCCCTGATCAGTAATAGTAAGTGTTATCTTATTATTTACCTTTTGTGTTTGTATGCTGACTGTAGAATTTTCTTTACTATATTTTATAGCATTAGATAGAAGGTTACCCAAAAGCACTTTTGCATATTCTTTAGGGATGAAAATAGTGGCGTCCGAACCAAGATCTAAAACTACGGAAACTTCTTTATTCTTTAATTCTTTCTCTGACAGGATGAGAGATTCCTGTATTAACTGATTAAGTGAAATTTTATCCGAAGGCAATATTGTACCTGGCCTCAGTTTTGATAAAAACATCAGTTTATCCAACAGATTATTGATTTCAAAAAGATCGTTACGGACGTCTTTGAGAACTTGATGATCAGATTTACTTAATAACAAAAGATCAAAGGAAGATATTGCCCGGGAGAGCGGAGTTTTTAGCTCGTGTGAAACATTAGTAATAAATTCCTTCTGTTGTTCGGACATTGATTTGAGCCTGACCATCATCTCGTTAAATTTATCTCCTAAAATTACCAGCTCATCAGATTTATTGCCTTTAACCTGCAGCGTGTTATCAAGCTTATTAAGATCCGTAGCTGAGATAATTTCTGTTAAGCTGCGAATTGGTTTAAATATCTTTCTTACAAGTAATCTGCTCAACAGCAGGCTTACTAAAATACTACCGGCAGTCAAACCGGCCAGGATAAACAGGATAATTTTTTCCAGTGATTCAACCTAGGCTAAAGATTTTGCACTCACAACCGCTCCGTAACTTTTACCGCTATTTTTGAGTGGAGCAACATACACAGATAAGTTCTGTCCCCGCCAGCTGATAATTTTTGTTAAAGGTTTTAGTGAAACTTGTGTATCCCTGGCCATATGGGCAATAACTTCAACAGACTCCTTATCATTCTCATTATAAAGCTCCAAAAGCCCGTACCCGCGGATAACTTCTAAATTAGGATCCAGGAATAAAAATGACATATTTGATTCAATGACTTCACTCGACAGCGGGTTTCCTGTTTTCTCTTCTGTTATCACAATGCTCCCCTTTTCAAGGGCAATATGATTACTGAGCGCATCTGTTGCAGCCCTCGCTACATCTTTTTGTGTCTGGTAAATTAAAAGTGTATGTAAAAGCAGAAAAAAAATAGTTCCAAGTAAAGCTATAAATGAAAAAACATAGCCGCTAAAAATCAAAGAAAGCTTCTGTCTTGCGCTCAGCTGCATAACATATACCCTTTACCTTTGATGGTTTTCAGCATGTTCTTACAACTTTTTAACTTTTTTCTTAAATATCTGATGTGTACGTCTACTGTATTGGAAAACGGGTCAACTTCTCACCCCAGACATGATCCAACAAATCCTGACGGGTTAGGGCAATGCCCTGTTTTAGTACTAGATACTCCAAAAGTTCATATTCGCGGGGCGCCAGGTTAATTTGTTGTTCCTTAATATAAACTGTTCTGGTATTAGTATTAATTTTTAAGTCTCCTGCTGCAATTAGAGGGGCTGCAGAAAATAATTCTTTGCGCCTGATGATTGTTTTTATCCTAGCAAGCAATTCCTCCAGGGCAAAAGGTTTGGTTAAATAATCGTCTGCTCCATATTCAAGGCCGGCCACCTTATCCTCAGTTTGGCTTTTGGCAGTTAAAACAATCACCGGTGTTGTTATCTGCCTACTACGGAGAAGATCTAAAAGCTCTAAGCCATCACCGTCAGGCAGCATCCAATCTAAAATAATACCATCATAGCTTTCTGTAGAGAACAGATACTCTGCTTCCTCAAAGGTAGGCGCAATCTGCGTGATAAAATTTGATTTATCCTTGAAGAACGCGGAGATATTGCTTGCGATACGGTGATCATCTTCAACAATGAGTATTCTCACGGCGTTAGTTTACCACAAACAGATTTTTGCTTATATAAAAGATACCCTCAATCATCATCCCCTGCTCTTCGGAAAGCAGAACTTAATTCCGAGTTGTCTTCGCCATCCTCATTTTCTTCACTATTCTCTTCATCATTCTCAGTACTATCCTGATTAAAATCTGCAATATTAGTCTGACTGCTCAATTTAGGTGTTGTTACCTGCGCTTGCGGTACAACAATTCTGGCAGCTGCAGGTGTTGGTACCGGTGGCACTAAACTGCTTACCGTTGGCTGTTTTGGAACGGCGCTAACAACAGGAAGAGGACTCGGAGTAGGAATTGGCTGCTGAGTAGAAACATTGCTCTTTTTAGGTGTTTGCTTCACAGGAGCTGAGGCAGCAGGCGAAGGAGAAATTTCAACTGTTGTTATCTGCTGTACATCTGGAACCTTTACCTCAGATAAAGAATCCCTGCTATTTTGCAGTAAAGATCCTGCTCCGCTGGAGGCAAAAGTAACTCCTCCGAATACTAATCCACTTAAAACCACCAGTATTTTTTTAGAAAGAAGGAAACCTAATTTATCCAAAATATCACCTCCTTTTAGTCTTTGGACATAATAACAAAGGTTAGATTAAGAGAAGATTAAGATATTTCATTTGCGCTCCTCTTCCGTACCTACCAGGAATTAGAAAGTTTCTTTTCCACCTGGGGGGTGGATTTGTATTGACACCCAGGGAAATAGTAATAATCTTGTGCCTGGTTGTCTGAATAAATTCTACAACAATGATTTCTTTCATAATTCTACTTTTGCGCTATATGTTGAATTTGAATGAGATTGCCGCACGTATCATTGAAGCGCGCTATGGTAACGTTATCCATTACTTTTGTCGGCTCCATCGTAAACGTTACCCCGAGCGCTTTTAACCGTTCATGCTCCGCGCTAACATCTTCAACGCTAAAACTCGCCGCGGGAATGGCCTGCTCAAAGATTGATCTCTGGTATGCTTTTGCCGCTGGATTATCATTCGGCTCAAGCAAAAGCTCGGTACCTTCCTGATCATCCGGAGAGACAACGGTCAGCCACCTGTACTGTCCGGCAGGGATATCACTTTTCTTCACAAAGCCTAGTGTTTCGGTGTAGAACCTGAAGGCTTTATCCTGATCGTCAACAAATATGCTGGTAACAAAGATTTTCATCCCTTGTATGCTTCTTTCAATTTCGCAATATCAAACTTTTTCATTTCGAGGAACGCTTGTGTTACCCGGTCAATTTGTTCAGGAGTGCCTTTGCTCATCATTTCATCCAATGCCACAGGCACAATTTGCCACGAAAGCCCATATTTATCTTTAAGCCAGCCACATTGTTCGGACTCGGGAACCGCGGAAAGTTTTTCCCAGTAATAATCTATTTCCTCTTGACTCTCGCAAGGCACTATAAAAGAGATTGATTCATTGAATTTAAATAGAGGCCCGGCACTGATAGCCATAAAGGGTTGTCCCGACAGCTCAAATGAAACAACATCGCAGTCACCGGAAGGTGTGTTGTGCAGTGTCGTTATGTTTATGATTTTCGAGTCAGGGAATATTGAAGTGTAAAACTCAGCTGCTTCCTGAGCTTGCTTATCAAACCATAAATGTGGGGTAATCTTCTGTTTAACCTTAGCCCCTCGGTCCTGAGGACCTCGGGATCGAAGGACTTGTTGAATGAGCATATATTTTTAAGTGTAACTGCTAGAAATTAGAAAATCGCAAGAGCAGAGTAAGAAAAAAGATAGACCAACTACGTAACCCCATTTCCACCTGGGCCGTGCGTCGCCAAAGGCTATACCCGCCTCGGCGAAGCCAGGGCCGGCGGCGCAGGGTGACTCAGATAGGACACCTAGGGCTTATTTTTGTAAGTAACGCGTACGGGCGGAAGTTCGTATTTATTTTCATATGTTATCTTCTACGGAATTGGCGCTTTTTAGAAATCTAATCAAATGGTAACATCTAGATATATCTCAATCTATGAATATCTCTGATGATGCAAGGCAATATATAAAAGATCACAAGAAAGAATTGTGTAAAAAGTTTGCAAATTTAAACGATTTTCCTCCTGTAGAAAATCCATCTACCTATTTTATGGCAGGTTCACCGGGTGCAGGAAAAACTGAATATTCAAAATCACTAATAGAGTTACTCCACGAAAAGGAACCTGAACGTAAAATTGTTAGGATTGATACAGATGAAATCAGAGATTGGCTCCCGCATTATGATCGTAAAAATGCAATCGATGTTCAAGGCGCGGCAGCATTGGGAGTAGAAAAATTATTAGATTGCGTTTTACACAACGGACAAGATTTCATCTTAGATGCAACTATGGCTGATTACGAGAAATCTTACAAGAATATTCATAGATCCTTACAGAAAAAACGTAAAGTCGCAATAATATACATTTATCAGGATCCAATTGTTGCATGGAGTTTTACAAAGAAACGAGAAGCTTTGGAAGGCAGAAGAGTTCCTAAGAAAACATTTAATGAAACAACCACGGGTTTACACCCGTGGTATCTAAGATAGTGCAAGCATGGCTTGTCCAGTATCTTCTTTCCCTTGATTTTCAACATAAGCTCTGATTGTTTCCTCGTTTAACCCAACCGTTGATACAAAATACCCATCAGACCAAATACCGTCAGTTCCCCAATATAGTTCTTTCAGAAAATCAAACTTTTGTTTCATGCCTTTGGACGTATTTGCTTTAATAATTCTCACCACTGATCCCACACTCATCTTGGGTGGAATACTGACCAGAAAATGAACATGATCTATGTCATGGTTTACTGACTCAAATAAAATCTCAGGGTAATACTTGTTAATTTCCTTAAGTTTAATCATAAAGTACGCAAATACTCCTTTGTTAAATACCTGACGACGGTATTTGGTTACCAACACCGTATGGTATTTACAAAAATATACACTGTGTGCCTGCTTGCTGTATTCCATACCTCCAATATCTTACCAGAAGATACTGGAATACACTTCATCCCTGGGCTTACGCCCTAGAGGGAACTGCGTTTGTGTATTAGA
>JACPEY010000069.1 GCA_016183245.1 Candidatus Daviesbacteria bacterium | reverse complement strand
GGCACGCAACGCGGCGGCGAGGTTTTTGCTCAAAATGGTTTTATAACCTTAGCGCCGGATTTTTTGGGCTATGGGCAGTCCGATAACCCTTCAAATAATTCAATGGAGGAGCGTTTTCAAACCTATACGGCTGCTCTTGCCCTTCTTTCCTCTCTTTCGAATCTCAATACAGGGCTTGAGGCAAGCTATTCCGGCAGGATAAGGGCCGATACGGAAAAAATCGGTTTATGGGGGCATAGCAATGGCGGGTATATCGCCTTGGCAGTTTTGGAGATTACCGGCAGGAATTACCCAACGGTTCTTTGGGCGCCGGTTTCAAAACCTTTTCCTTATTCCATTCTTTACTACACCGATGAATTTGATGACCACGGAAAAATGCTTAGGAAAGCGCTTTGGGAATTTGAAAAAGACTATGACGCCGAATTGTATTCGCCAGCCAATTATTATTCTTGGATAAAAGCGCCGATTCAGCTTCATCAGGGAACCTTGGATGAATCAATACCAATTAAATGGTCGGATGAGCTGGTTAAGACATTGGAAAAACTTCAAAAAGACATTGCTTATTTTGTCTATCCGGGCGCTGATCACAACTTGCTTCCTAATGGCTGGTCTTTGGCTGTTGAGCGAAGCATGGCATTTTACAAAAGTAAGTTTAGCCAGTGAGAAGAAGTGGGTGTTGTAAAAATTGCTAAAAATCCGCAGGCCTGCCCTGAGTGAAGCCGAAGGGTGTCAATACAAATCCACCCCAAGGGTGGACGTTTTCTTTAGAGCAAAAAAAGACTGGCATTCGCGGTCGGTCGAAACCTTAGGCTAGTCCAGTCATCGTGATAAAAGCATATTATCACAGAAGTTTTTAAAATGCAACTATTATGAATCTTTCGGTGGGAACAAAGCCAATTGCATTGAAGTTGATTGCATTATCCTCTCACGCAGTTTTTTCCTGCTCCGGGCGTCTCATATGTTCTAGGGTCATGTGATTTTCCTCCCCCAAATAATAAAAGCTGATACCAGGCATTTCCAATAAATATTTTTATTCTTTGACCAATAGAGCAAGAGGATTTTATTGGATCATCTGTAAATATAGGTTCTATTGTAGGGGTAATTTCCGGATAAAATATTTTTTGCGATACATACACTTCTCCTACACGTTCTCCTCCCCGGAGTTGCCTTACAGTTACTCGGATTAATACCTCGGTGCAGTCTTCCTTTGGATATTCATATCCCCATATCACACTTTGTTTACCAAGATATCTGGTGCTTGGACCAACACCTCCTTCAAAGAATTTTCCGCAGTCAGTGCTCCAGGAATAGTTCAGGCGTTTTTTGGCCGTCGGATTATCATTGAGGCTGTTGCCCTCTACAGTTAATCGATATCGGTGCTGTGAATCAGTATAGTTTTTATGTAGCTGTTGGCTTGCGATACGTTTGGGGTCTATTTTTTCCAATACGGGTGTATTGCTTGAGTTTTTCGTCTGAGCAAAAGAGAGAGAAGACATACTTACGAAGAAAAGAAGAGCAAATCCTAATATGGATATAAGAAGACTCATTCATTTTTAATATGGCAGGGTGATAATGTCTTGTCAAGTATTCTTTGATACTGTGTTTTTGTTATAATCTTTTTATGAATCTTTCGGTTGGAATTGTGGGGTTGCCGAACGTGGGGAAAAGCACGCTTTTTAATGCGCTGTTGAAAAAGCAGGCTGCGTTTGTGGCGAATTATCCTTTTGCCACAATTGAACCAAATGTTGGAATAGTGCCTGTCCCTGACGAAAGACTCGAAAAGTTAGCAGATATTACTGCGAATGAGATCCTGAAACAAGTTCAGGATGACAATAAAAAAAGACCGCCGATAAAACCTGCAACTGTTAAGTTTGTAGATATTGCAGGTTTAATCGCAGGGGCGCATGAAGGTGAAGGCTTAGGAAATAAATTTTTGAGCCATATCAGGGAAGTTGATGCAATATGTCATGTAGTCCGCGCGTTTTCCGACACGGATGTTATTCGCAAAGGCTCGATTGACCCTAAAAATGATTTTGAAACGGTAAAAACCGAGCTTGATTTGGCGGATCTGGAAATGGTCGAGAAACACAAAGACAAGAAGGGGAGCGTAGACCCCAACCTGCCGCTTTTTAGTAAAAAACCCGTATTGGTTGTCTTGAATACAGACGAGAAGGATTTGGTGCAGTCCGAGGCTATATCACAAAAATATGCTCGGGAACTGGGAGTAAGTGAGGATCAGGTAGTAGTGATTTCCGCAAAAACCGAGGCAGAGCTGGCAGAGCTTTCCGAAGAGGACCAGAAGAAATATCTGGAGGCGCTGGGCGTTAGACACTCGGGACTTGAGAGACTAGTGCAAAAAGCATTCCGCACCCTGGGATTGATTACCTTTTTAACTGCGGGGGAAAAAGAGGTTAGGGCTTGGACCATTCGACTCGGTTCCACCTCGCTTGCGGCCTCCGGCACCATTCATACAGATTTTATAAAGAAGTTCATAAAAGCAGAAGTAATTTCTTTTGAGGATTTTGTTAAATATAAAGGTTGGAAGAAGGCGCGGGAGTTGGGAAAGGCGCGATTGGAAGGCCGTGACTACATTATGCAAGATGGGGATGTAGTGGAGTTTAAGATTGGTTCGTAGTCTGACGCCTAATTGTATGAAGGACAAAATAGTATTTCAGGGAAAAACAAAAAAAGGCAAGTCAATTGTTGTTCGATATCCCAAAAAGAGCGATGCTGAGGCGATATGGGCGTATATCAATAAACTTTCGAAAGAACAAACATTTATCCTTTTCCAGGGAGAGGAAATAGCTTTTAAAGACAAAAAAGAATATCTTGAAAAAACGCTTGATAAAAAAAAAAAAAAGAAAGCGGTTCAATTGCTCGTATTTTCTAATAATAAGCTGGTTGGGATTTCGGAAATAAGCATGAAAGATAAGGCAATTGCCCACGAAGGCGTGTTTGGAATTTCTGTTCTGGAAGAATATAGAGGAGAAGGGATTGGCAAAAAACTTATGGAGCAAGTTTTAAAAGAGGCAAAAAAGAGTTTACCGCAGCTTAAGATTATAACTCTTGGAGTCTTTGAAAATAATTTGCCGGCGCTTAAAATGTATGAGAAATTTAGCTTCAAGGAATTTGGTAAACTTCCCGAGGGAATACTTCACAAAGGAAAATACATAGACCACATTTACATGTATAAGAAAATAAAAGGATAAGATTTGCGTTAAATCACCGGGGTGTACGGAATGAATCAAAGTGAGAGGTTGGGCAAACCAGGCGAGCAGAGAAACCGCGGATCGCGGTTTGAATTGTTATACGCGCTACTTGTAGTAGGTTACGATCTTGGCGTAACCCCAGTCCTGGAAGTTGTAGAAAGACGAATAGATACGTTGAGGGAGCGAATCGAAAGCGAAATAAGGGCCGGCGCATTGCCGGATGATTAGTTAGGATTTATGAATATCTACCTGTCCACTTCAAAT
>JACPEY010000066.1 GCA_016183245.1 Candidatus Daviesbacteria bacterium | reverse complement strand
TGTATCAAATGCCTCTGCGATAATTTGCAAAAGCGGCACTAACATCCTGTACCCCGGCTTATCGAAATTCTTAGTTTTGATCACCCCATTTTCCCGAAATTCCCCTAACTCCCCAACGCTTCTGCTCGCCAACTCCTCCACTCTTTCCATAACTCCTACAGTCAACCCCTTGCCGCAAACCGGGCACCTGGTACCTTTGGCTTTCGTATCTTCCGGGCAATATTTAATGTTGCAATTTCTGTGCCCCGTGTAGTGATATTTTCCCTCCTCGGGGTAAAATTCAATGGTACCGGCAATCTTTTGTTCCTTAATATCCCTAAATATCCCTAAATATCCTGATTCCATATTTCCGGCAAAAACAGTTGATTCCCTGCCTAAATTCGGCAAAGAGTGGGCATCAGAACAGGAAATTATTGAGCGGTTATCCAGCTCGGCAATCCGCCAGTTCATGGCCGGATCAGAAGACAGACCGGTTTCTACCGCATAAATATACTGCGTCAAATCTTCAAAAGCATCCTCTAAACTATCATAGCCGGACTGGGAGCCAAAAATCCCAAACCAGGGTGTCCAGGCATGTGCCGGGATAAATAAAGCATTTTGATCTATCTCCAGGCACATCCTCAAAAGTTCTTTAGAAGGAATCCCCACGATCGGCCGGCCGTCTGAGGAAATATTTGCCCTTTTGGCAAGCAAAGCCTGCTGCAGCATAGCTGCTGAGGAAAAAGTAGGCAAAAAAATTAAATTATGGACTCTTCTGACTGCACCTTTATGGGAATAGATTGAGGCCACTTCCACTGTCAAGACAAATTTAACTGAGGGGTCTTTTTCATAAATTAAAAATCCCGACCCGTCATCTTTTAACTGGCTCTTAAGTTCTGCAAACCAGAGGGGGTGCAAAAAATCTCCTGTTCCTAAAATATCAATCCCCTTGAGTTTTGCCCATGCCACTAAATTAGGTACATTTAATGCTTGAGAACAGGCCCGGGAGAAACGGGAATGAATATGTAAATCCGCCACATATGCCATGCCTGAATTCTACCATAATTTAAAAAGCTATTTTTTAAATTGCTGCTTGTACATTTCCAAAAGTTCTTTAACCGTTGTTGCATCTTCGGCTGTTTTATCAGCTTCCCTGAATTTCACTAATCTGGGAAATCTCAAAGCAAGCCCTGGCTGTTTTTCTCCTGATGCTGAGCTTGTCGAAGCACCGGCCGTATGCACCGGGCTTTTGGTAATTTCATCTGCCAACACCTCTATTACAATTTCCGGTGCAATCCAGACACTGGGCACTAGGATAGAATTTACCCTGGCAGGTTTATGATCCACCTTGATTTTATCTGCTCTTTTGTGAATCTCTCTCCATTCTTCATCTGTTAAGCCTGTCCCTATTTTGGAAACAGTTACGAATTCGTCTTGCGACTCATCATAAACACCTACAAGCAAAGAACCAGCTCCAAATTCTACCCTTTTACCCCGACCAAAAATATAGCCCAAGATCACACAATCAATCGTATCTTTCAACTCCCCGGCTGAATGCCTTTTAAGTTTGACCCAATTAAAATTGCGGGCTCCGGCTTCATATTTTGAATCCGGTCTTTTGACAACCAACCCTTCCAAACCTTTGGTAATGGCATCACCAAACAGCTCATTAATCCTGCTTTCCAAATCAGTAATCTCTCCCGGCTGCGGGATTAAAACCTCATTCCCTTCTATTACATCAGCCAATTTCTTCATCCTGTCCCGCAAAGGCAAATCAATCAAAGACTTACCATCAAGATACATCACATCAAAAACAAAAGCCTTCAAAGGCAAGGTCTTTGCCATATCTGCAATATTGTATTTTCTTCTTCTTTTGGTGGTTTCCTGAAAGGGTAAAAATTCCTCAGAGACAGGATTAAAAGCTAAAGCTTCTGAATCTAAAATCGCAGTTTTTGCCTTGACTTGTTTTTTAACTCCTTCAATCAGCTCCGGAAACATCGGGGTTGTTTCTTCCAGGTTCCTGGAAAAAAGCCTGACACTATCCCCATTTTTGTGGATCTCTACCCTAAACCCATCATATTTATATTGAACATGAGCCTCCCCGCCAAATTTTTCCAAAATTGTTTTAGCATCAGGCAGCCTTTCTGTCAGCTGTGACCTTATCGGCCTGCCAACTGCAACTTCCAGCTTACGAACACCTTCCAAGCCTTTTTCCCACAAAACCTCACCAATTAAACCTAAATCAGAAGTTTTATTGTAAGCTTCCTCCAATTCTACTCTTTTTTTGCGGTCGCCCAGTTTAGCCTTTGCAAAACCATCTAAAATAGTCGGATCACCAATCCCGAGCCTGGATGCCCCAAGAGGAATCCTGACCAGGTGCTTTGCAGAAACTCCATCCATCTTCGTTAGAAGGTCTACTAATAGACCTTGTTTCTTTTCAACAGTTCCCTCTCCAGAAATTTGCGCAATTTTTCTCAATTGTTCAAAGACATCCCCCACTGTCATTCTGGGGACTCCGACATTTTGTCGGAGGACTCCAGAATCTGATTCTGGATCCACTCGTTTTACTCGCTTACCAGAATGACGTTCAGCCACCAGTCCTAAATCCCCTAATTTCCCATATTCTTTCAACACCTCTTCCCTCTCCACCCCGTAAGCCCGGGCAATAGAAGCAGCAACTGTTTTTTCTGCCATCCCGATCTCTAAAGCTTCATAAAACGGTGCAACCCTTCCTTGAATTAAATAACAAACTTTGGCAATTTCAGAAGCTTCTACCTCTGAAAAAAGGTCGGATAAAATATCAATTAAGGTAAGTCTTGAAGAAGTCTGTTCCAGTTTTTCAAAATATTCTGCCAGTTTAGAAAATAACATAGTTTTATTCTTCGTCGATTGTAATAGATTGTGAAGGGATTGTAAATTTAGCTAATATAAGTTACCCTGAAATAATGAGCGACGGCCCTGCAGAATTACAAGGATTGAAACAACCAGAAAATCTCATTAAAAACCCACGAGTAAAAGAACGCGCTGATCAACTACTTAAGAGATTGTCTGCGCGAGTGCCCAGTTTAACTCCTGAACAATCATCCGAAGTATTGGAATTTTTAGAAGAAGTTGCTATGGAAGAAGAAGAATTAGAAGCAAAAAACACCGCGCTGCAGCAAGAATCAGACAGAGATCCCTATAATCCAGATATCTACACTCTTCAGGGATTTCACAGAATTATGAAAGATAAATTGGCAGAATTAGAGCGCAACAATGCAACCGCAGTAATGCTTGCATTAGATCTTGATCACTTTAAACAATATAATGATACAGCAGGCCACACTGCTGGTAATAGCGCATTGAGTTTAGCTGGCGGACTAATGAAAAGCGCTGTCAGACCGGGTGATGTGGTAGCCCGGGTACACGGTGATGAATTTGTTGTTGTATTGATGAATGAAGATCTGGAAACAGGAGCTTTAGTAGCCGAAAGAGTAAGAACAGCTATTTCTTCAATGTCGACTCTATTGGAAACATCTGTACCTTTTTCTGTCAGTATAGGGATGGCAATGATTGAACAAGAATTAATACAAACTAATTATGATTCAGATGAAGAGTTTATTACAGCGCTAACAGCGCTTTACGATAAAGCGGATAAAGCACATTATCAGGGTGCAAAACACAATGGTAAAGATAAAATCGGAGCGATACTGCCGGATGGCAGAGTGTATACAGCGGTTTTTCACACAGGTCCTACAGATCAAAGCCCTGTTGTTGCTTTCCAGAGAGTTTAAAAGCTTTATTGCTTTTTTATAAATTTATTCTAAAATAAACCAATGAATGGAAATCCAGAAGCACAACCGCCTGCAGCAGACAGTAATGAACTAGGGCCTGAATGGGAAGAAGTTGGGAATGAAGTTCTTCTAACTTTAGTCCGCAACAGCCTTCGACAAGATATTCTTACTAATGTAACCGTAGCCAGAGGCTATCACGAACTCTCACGGATGGCCGGATCTAAAAACCCAACCAAACAGGAAGAAAATTATCAGTTAGGACAAAAACATTTAGATGCAACCGGTGCAAAAGTTAGTGCCTTAGCAGATATTTTATACAGGGATTTAACTTATGGAACCCAGATGTTACCTATAGATAGGACTAATGAGAAAATTCCTGTAATTAATCTTGATCTTTGGATCCAGCAGAGACAAAAAGAAACAGATCAAAAAGCCGGACAAAATCCCCCTGCTTAAACAGCAGACTACTTTCTATAGTGGTATACTTCCATTCAGTCGTCTGCTTATAGCCTCTAATAACCTATCAAGGTCATAAGGTTTCGACACCCATCCTGCTCTTTCCGGTCTTTCATTTTTGCGCCCACTTGCAGTAGAAAAGATAAACGGAGTACCTCTTGTGAATTCATTTTCATCCAGTCTTTTCAAAAACTCATATCCATTCATGCGTGGCATCTTCACATCTGAAATCACAATACCTGGACGTTTTGCTAATGCGGCCTCTAATGCTTCAAGGGAATCTGAAAAAAGAGCAACTTTATAACCTTCTAAAGGAAGCAGCGTCCCTAACAGCTCTAGAATAGACAGATCATCATCAACCACCAGGATCTCTGTCTGACCATCTACAGATTCTGGAGAAATTCCATTTGGTCTACCGGGATATATATCTGGACTCATCTGGTGATATTAGGGATACATCAATTAAACCCTTGAGTCAATAGTCAAATACTATTTGAGCACATAAGCTGCTTTTTTGGTGCCGCCGGCTTTTTTAACCAAACCCTTTTGCCGCAAAAACTTAAGTTCGCGCAAAACCGTATCATCTGAAAAATCAGGGAAGATTTTTCGAAAATCTTTATTGGATAAAGCTTTGTGGCGGTGGATATATTCCATAATCATCATCTGCCTTTCATTTAACATCAGTTGCTTGCCCAGTTTGTCCTTAATTCTGGCATCCACCGAAATCCTTTGGACCTTTTCTTTTACTCTGTTTAACTCAATTGCCACTCCTTCTGTAAAATATTCCAGCCAGGGAGTTAAATCACGCTCATGAGTATCCAGGACAAGCTGATTTGAAACAGCCTGCAAAGTTAAATAATACTGCATCGGGTTTTGGTCAAAATATTCCTCAAAAGAGAAAAATTTCCTGATATCGTAATTGTCCAGAAACAAAACTAAAGTGGCAACAGCCCGCGCTACCCTGCCGTTTCCGTCTACAAAAGGGTGGATTCTTGCCAGTTCGTAGTGAATAATCCCGGCTTTGATGATTGGATGAATTTGTTTCCCCTCATCAGAATTTATCCAGTTGACTAAATCTTCCACCAGATACGGCACTTCAACTGCCGGAGGAGGTGTATAGGAAATTTGCCCTGTTTTGGTATTTTTAATCACTACCTGCCGTAATCGAAATTTTCCACAAGATTCAGGAGGCAAAATTTTTTCTGTTGTCAATTTGTGCATTTCCAGCATTGTTTCAATAGTAAAAGTGTAGGCCCCGGAAGTGCCGATTTGGGTATGGATCCCTTCAATAAACTTTAAAACATTTCTATAATTTATGATTTCTTGTATATCCCTATCCCGGGCAACAATCTCCTCCCCCTCCAAAACATCCCTTACTTCATCAGAAGATAAAGGATTGCCTTCCAGATGAGTTCCGTGATGGATAGTCCTTTCAATTGCCTCTTTCCTAAACTTTGCCTCCCATGCAGGAACTAAAGGAGCATTGATAATAATCTCCCGGGCAGCTTCCGTGATTCCAATGTCCTTCAGGATCTTATTGGTGATCGTATACTTGGGGATAAACATAGATCAAAAATCAAAATTCAAAGATCAAAGTGACAAGTCAAAATTCAAAAACATTTTTACATTTTAATATGTATTTTTGATATTTGATATTTGATATTTACATTATCTATCATTTCCCGCAAAAAATCTAATACCCGTCTCTTACATATCCCTGTAAAAAAATTAACAGGAAAGTAGTATTTTTAACCTCAATTATGCAAAAAGGAATTGCACCAATATTAATTATCATCTTACTGGCAATTGTCGCCTTAGGCGGATATTTAATCTACGGCGGGCAAGCTGCCAAATCAACACCCGGAGAAACTACCCGTCCCAACTCATCAGGGTCTAACTTAAAAACATATACCAATACTGCATATCGCTTCAGTTTTGATTATCCTGAGAATTGGACTTTAGATACACCAAGTTTGGAAGACAAGCATCCTGAAAATAAAACTCTTTTACAGGTAAATTTAAGCAGTGTCCCTGATTTTAAAAATAAAGCACTTTTGGGAAATCAAAAAGATATTCTCTCTGTTACATTAAATGTCTGGGAAGGAGGGTTAGCCCAGTGGGATAGTTTTTCTCAAAACCCTGTACCGGACCCTATCTCTAGCAGAACAATAAATCAAATTAGCTGGACAGTGAGGGAATTTACCAATGTATCTGGTTTGCCTGTTTTAGAATTCAGCACAGCAAAAGACAACCGCTTATTTATCTTAACCGTCAGTCCCCAGGATTCCAGCTTAATCAATCAATCAGACCAAATCCTGTCCACATTTAAATTTAACTGACACCCATCCTTTTTGACAATAACTTGTACGATCGCATCATGCAATGACGCTACTGGACAACCGGTTAACTTCCATCACTACTACCCACTTCTCTATCCCCAAATCTTTAATATATGAATCCAATTTATCAAATACATTTCTTTTGCTAAACCAGACTGATTTTTGCAGGTGTAAAAATCCCCATTTTTTTAAATTTCTTCTAAACATATTTCTGATGATTCGCTTTTCCTCCGGAATATCAAAAGTCACCACCCTCCACTTCCCATCCCAATGCTTTTCTTCAGATCCATCGCTAATTAGACCTTTTCCTTCTTCGGTTAGTTTAATTAAAATATCATTTTTAAGTTTTATCTGTTCAATTAACCCGCTTTCTCTCAATCGTTTTATTGCTTGTGCAAGAGAAGATTTCTTAAGCTCAGGAATTCCATAGTGATAGCGGTAGTGGTGATAGGTAAAATCTTCAAAGCGGACATAACCATCAACTGCTTTTTCCAAAACCAAAAGCACCCACCAACTCAAGCTCCCTTTTCTCCTTGCCTTCATATCAATATGATGTACGATCGCACACCATATTGTCAATAAGTCATCTGTTTGCAATTTATGGGAAGTCATTCAACAGGAAGTCGTTCAGGAAGTCGTTCAAGAAGTCATTTGTGATAAAATAAAACTGGTGAAACAAAAAGGCCTGGCCCCAATTTTAATAATGATTTTAATTGGAGTGGCTGTCAGTGGCTACCTGCTCTACACCAGGCAAGCCAAGCCTACTCCTCCGCCCCAAAATCCAACCGCCACCCAAACTCCTCAATCCACTTCAGCTTCATCATTGATAACAAATGCCAGCCCTGCACCGGCTGGTACGGGGGAATCGGCAAACTGGAAAACATATACTGATCAAGAGCTTATAGAAAACTCGGGTTTTTATTTGAGAATACCGAGCGGATGGATAATAAAATATCGAAAAGCATACAAACTTTCTCAAGATTATTATGCAAATTTCCGTATAGAACTTGATTTTTCTCCGCCTGGCTGGAAAATACCACCTCAATCTGTGAACTGGATGGGATGGCGAGAGATGGATGTTGATGTTTATGGAGCAAAAACAAATATTGATCAATGGATAGCGGATTATTTACCAAAATATAAAAATGGGTTAATTGTGAGTGGAACTAAAAAAATTGGAAATAAAACAGCTTATTTGATCAGTGCTTCCCCAAAAGCCGAATTTTTCGATGGTTGGATACCCCGTTATATAATTCTAGGGAAAGACTATTCTTACGAGCTGGGATTTAATCCTAATGGCGAACTTAATTCATATAAAATCATAGAAGAAAATATCTATCCAGGTATCTATTTTAATTGACAAAATCCTTTCCACCTTTAAATTTTTTCCTTAAAAGGAAATTCTCTACTTCGCCCGAAGAATAGAGATTGCCACATCGCTCGAAGACCCGCTCCTCGCAATGACAAGGTTATTTGTATAGATTCCTGCTTTCGCAGGAATGACAATTAAGACACATATTCATCCCAACTTTTGATTTCCAGATCTTCCATTTTTTTGGAGGTTAGGGCAGAAGCTAAAAGCTCTGCTGCCTGCAGATTAGTTATTAGAGGAATCCCCAGATCGACACAATTCCTTCTGATAATATATCCGTCAGTTTCCCTTTTTTCTGATCCTGGCTGGGAAATATTTATCACCAGATCTATATCCCCCTGATTTAAAAGGTCCAAAACAGAAGGATGCTTTCTTTCTGAAATCTTATACGCTCTGGTATTTTTAATATTATTCGCACTTAAAAAATTAGAGGTGTGTTCAGTTGCATATATTTTAAAACCCAAGGCAAAAAACTTTTTGGCAGATGAAAGCAAATCCAACTTATTCTTTTCTCCCCCGATTGACAAAAAGACCGACCTTCGCGGCATCTTAAAACCTGTTGCCAAAATTGCTTTTAAATATGCTTCCTGTAAAGTATCACCAAAACAAGCCACTTCCCCTGTAGATGACATTTCTATCCGCAATCTCGGATCTGCTCCTTTAATCCGGTTAAAAGAAAACTGGGGAGCTTTGACAGCCACATAATCCAGACCTACAGTTTTAAAATTGCCGGATATCTTTTCACCCAGCATAACTCTGGTCGCCATCTGCACAAAGTTATATCCGGTCACTTTGGATACAAACGGGAAAGAACGGGATGCGCGCAGATTAAGTTCAATTACCAGAACCTGGTTATCCTTGGCTAAAAACTGAATATTAAACGGGCCGTTAATATCCAAAGCCTTAATAATTCTTCTCGATGCATCTTTGATTTTCCTGAGAGTTTCCAGGTAAAGCTTTTGCGGAGGCAAAACAATAGTAGCATCACCCGAGTGCACTCCGGCATTTTCAATGTGTTCAGATACAGCATAAATTACAAGCTCTCCGTCCTGCCCCACCCCGTCAACCTCAATCTCTTTTGCTCCCTCTACGAATTTAGAAATAACCACCGGATGCTCTGCTGAAATATCAGAAGCATTTTTAAGATATTTTTTCAAATCATGACTTGAATATGCCACATTCATGGCAGAACCGGATAAAACATAAGAGGGTCTTACTAAAACCGGATAGCCGATCTTTTTGGCAAACTTTACTGCCATCTCACTACCCTTTAGACTTTGCCACAAAGGCTGTCCAATCTTTAATTTATCCAGAAGTCCTGAGAATTTATTTCTATCTTCTGCTTTATCAATACTTTCAGAAGAAGTCCCCAAAATTTTATAACCTGCTCTAAAACAGGGAATGGCCAAATTATTAGGCACCTGCCCGCCAAAACCCAGGACTAAAGAAATATTACTATTGTCATTCCGAGCTTGCGAGAAATCTCTAGATTTAATCTTGAGATCCTTCGGTCGCTTCGCTCCCTCAGGATGACAAAATGAGGCGTTTTCAATTTCATAAATATCACTTACCCGCTCAAAAGTTAACTCCTCAAAATATAATTTGTCAGCAGAGTCATAATCGGTAGAAACTGTCTCAGGATTGCAGTTGATAATGATTGTTTCCAAACCTTGCTCTCGCAAAGTCTTTGCACAAGTGACCGAACACCAGTCAAATTCCACAGAAGAACCAATACGGTAGGGACCGGAACCTAAAACAATTGCTTTTTCTCTTTGTCTTGACTCTTGCCGCCCTTGGCGAGCCTCGCTCGCCTCGTCTTCGACTCTCCGAAGCGGGCCTTCGGCGGGACTCTTGACTCTTGACTCTATTTCTGATTCCTCCCCATGATAAGTAAGATATAGGTAGTTAGTCTTTGCCGGATATTCTGCTGCTAAAGTATCAATGTGTTTGACTTTTGGGATTATTCCTTTTTCTTTGCGAAATTCTCTGATTTTTTGTTCTGTTGTTTTAAAAGCCCTGGCCAGTAACTTATCAGAAAAACCTAATTTCTTAGCCCTGATTATCAACTCTAGTGTCATTCTGGGGAGTCCCGACGAAGTCGAGGACGACTCCAGAACCGGATTCTGGATGCGCCCTTCGGGCTTACCAGAATGACATCTAGTTAAATTACTCTCAAACTCCACCATTTCCTTAATCTGATGCAAAAACCAGGGATCTATACCGGTTACTTCATAAATACTCTCAACAGATTCTCCTTTTTCAAATCGTTGTGATATAGTAAAAAGCCTTTGGGTAGTTGGTAACAAATTAGTATCATCTGCACCATTTCCTAAAAGTCCATCCTGCCCGGTCTCCAGCATCCTAATCCCCTTTTGCAAAGCCTCCGGAAAGCTTCTACCTATTGCCATCACTTCTCCGACACTTTTCATCTCAGAACCAATAACTTCCCTGGCGCCAATAAATTTTTGCAAATCCCACCGCGGGATTTTAACTACAAGATAATCCAGGCTGGGCTCAAAAAATGCCGAAGTTACTAAAGTAACACTGTTTTTTAAATCCGGCAAGTTATATCCCAACCCGATTTTGGCAGCAATATAGGCCAAAGGATATCCGGTAGCTTTTGAGGCCAAAGCTGATGAGCGCGAAAGCCTGGCATTTACTTCTATCACTCTATAATCATTATTTTGCGGATTTAGAGCAAATTGAATATTACACTCCCCCACAATTTTTAAATGCTCTATAACTTCTAAAGACAATTTCCTAAGATAGTGATATTGATAATTATTTAAAGTCTGGGAAGGAGCCACCACGATACTTTCGCCGGTGTGAATCCCCAAAGGATCCATATTTTCCATATTACAAACAGTAATTTTATTACCCATTTTATCCCGCACCACTTCATATTCAATTTCTTTCCAGTGTTTTAGGTATTCCTCAATAGCAATCTGGGGAGCCTGTTTTAAAGCTAAAGTTACCAGTTTGACAAATTCGTCTTTATTATATGCAACACCTGACCCCAGTCCTCCAAGAGAAAAGCCTGAACGAATAAGAAGCGGGTATCCCAACTTCCGGGCAATCTTCAAAGCTTCATCCGGCGAACGGGCAAAACCGCCTTTCGGGACTTTAACATCAATTTTTAAAAGTTCTTTGGCAAATAATTCCCTGTCTTCTGTAATTTGAATACTTTCTACAGGGGATCCTAACACCCTTATCCCTGCCCTTTTTAATATACCTTTCCGTTCAAGCTCAAGGCCGCAATTTAGCGCAGTTTGGCCTCCAAAGCTTAAAAATATCCCGTCCGGTTTTTCTTTTTCTATTACTTTCTGGACAAAATATGGAGTAACAGGTAAAAAATAGATCTTCTCTGCCAGCTCTTTTGAAGTTTGGATAGTGGCAATATTGGGGTTAATCAATACAGCCTCAATCCCTTCTTCTTTTAGAGCTTTTAAAGCTTGTGAGCCTGAGTAATCAAACTCTCCTGCCTCACCTATTTTTAATGCACCTGAACCTAAGACTAAAACTTTTTTCATATTTCCTTTCTGTCATTCTGACCCCGCACCATATGGTGCGGGGGAAGAATCTCTCACTCGCCTCGATGAGTCGGCGAAGCGGGCGAATGTGAGAATCTGAAACAAGTCCCGACTTTGTCGAGGACACTCGATGAAATCGGTGTTCAGAGATCCTTCACTACGTTCAGGATGACAATTACACATAATCTAAAAACTCATCAAACAAATATCCTCCTTCGGTAGGACCGGGACTTGCTTCCGGATGAAACTGCACAGCCATAAAAGGTTTCTTCGTGTGTCTTATACCCTCATTTGTACCGTCATTTAAATTAACAAACCACTCTATCCAGTCTTTTCCCATAGACTTCATATCTACCGCAAAACCGTGATTTTGAGAAGTAATAATCGCTTTTTTGCTGGATTGGTCTAATACTGGCTGGTTCTGTCCCCGATGGCCAAATTTCAACTTATAAGTATCTCCTCCTGCAGCTAATGCTAATATCTGGCTACCCAGGCAAATCCCCAAAGTCGGGATACCTTTTTTCAAAACCTGCCTCACATTCTCTATGGTTTCTGTTGCCAGTTTCGGATCACCCGGACCGTTTGAAATTAAAACTCCGTCAAAATCAAAATCTGCTTTTAAAGGATCAAGATCCCAAGGCACCAGTGTTACTTTGACCCCTCTTTTTATTAGACTTTTAATAATATTTTCCTTTGCCCCGCAGTCAATTAAAACAATATTTTTCTTATTTACCCTGAGCGAAGTCGAAGGGCCTGTTCCATACACTTCAACTTTTTTTGTGCTCACATAAGGCAAAATGTTTTCTGAATTAGGATCATAAATTTCATCATTTTTGATCTTTAATCTTTGATCTTTGATCTCTATTCTCCCCAGCATCACTCCATGCTGCCTCAGTTTCGTTGTCAACATCCTGGTATCAACTCCCTGTAAAGCAGGGATCCCTTCTGCCTTTAACCAATCGCCCAAAGTTTTCTGGCTTTCAAAATGTGAAGGGTGGTCAATATAATTTTGGACAATTAATCCTTTAACCTGAATCTTCCCTGATTCCCAAAAAACTTTTTTGGGAACTCCATAATTGCCCTGCAAAGGGTATGTTAAAACCAGAATTTGACCAAAATAAGAAGGGTCTGTTAAAGATTCCGGATAACCTACCATGCCGGTATTAAAAACCACTTCTCCTGAGCTTACGTTATCAGCTCCAAAACTTTGTCCTAAAAAAACTGTCCCATCGGACAGAACCAGTTTCCCATGCATATTTTCCTTTCTGTCATCCTGAACGATTAGTAAAGGATCTCTAGATTTTAAATCTTGAGATTCCTCGCTAATGCTCGGAATGACAAAACTATATCCTACCTAAAACTAATGCTAACAATGCTTCCCGAACATACAAACCATTTCTGGCTTGTTGAAAATAAACAGCCTTAGGGTTTGTATCTATCTCCGGATCAAGCTCATTTACCCTTGGTAATGGATGCATAATAACAGAATGATCAGGCAAGACTGTTAAAGTTTTCATTGTCACCTGAAAATCATATTTCTGAGTATCCCCGTCAATATATTCTTTGGGGATCCTGCCTACAGAAACTATATCCGGCTCAAGCTCAGCTAAAGTTTTATCCAAATCTTTCATATCAATTACTACGTCGTGATAATCTGAATTTCTAAATTCTGCAGGCATCTCCAAACCTTTTGGGGAAACACCATAAAACTGATTGCCGGAAAACTTGGATAAGGCAGAGAATTGCCCATGAAAGGTTCTGTAATGCAGAGGGTCTCCTACAAACACTATCTTTAAATTATCTAAGCGCTTGAAAATTTTCAAAATAGTATACATATCTAAAAGAGCCTGCGTTGGATGACTATTCGGACCATCTCCGGCATTAATTACGGGAATATCTGCTATATCTGCTGCTTTTCTGGCAGAGCCTGCTTCCGGATGCCTGATAATCATCACATCTGCGTAAGCCATCATGATTCTAATTGTGTCTGAGAAAGATTCGCCTTTATGGATAGATGTTAGCTCAGGATCATTAAATCCAATCAGACCCATACCTATTTTCTGAGCTGCTGAGGAGAAAGATTGTTGGGTTCTGGTTGATGGTTCAAAAAATAACAAAGCGGCAATCTTACCTTGAGCAATGGTGTAGTTAGATCTATCGCTTTTGACAAATTCCGGATCAAATTTCCTGGCAGTTTTTAAAATAAATAACAATTCCTCTTTGGAAAAATCATTTATATCTATAATATCCCGGCCTTTAAAATTCATATGTCATTCTGGCTTTGTCCAGAATCTTTCCAAAAAAAACCGCCCCTACAGGCGGCAAATCAATCTATTTATTAATGCTTCAAAGCAGCGTTTTACCATAAATCTTTAGGTAGTTTAACGATAAATACTTTGTCTGTCAAGCTTTCTTTGCCTGCAGCTCTTTTTCCTTACGTATAATTCCTTCAATAATCAGCTCTCTTAATTCATCAGTCATCTTTGCAGTCATCTGTCTATCAATTTGATGATATAACATGAGTGCAATATCGATGATGGAAAATATGGGATTATTACCCGAACCTTCCCTAACCCCTGGCCTAAGAATACGGCCTTCTATAAGACCTCTCTGTGTTTGGCTCTTGATTGCTGGGAATGACTTTGCTATCACAGAACCTGAATAATTTCCCTGTGCAAGATTACTAATATCAAGATATCTAGGTAATTTCAAAGTAGTCTCATGCTCAAAAGCACGATAAATCTGATCAATACAAGCGTTCACTCTCTCTTGCCTGGTCTGATCTCTCGTCTCTTTCCTTTGAGCAGCTGCTTCCTTTCTAAGTTGCGCCTTGGTCTTACAAATAACAGGCTCCTCATTCGGTTCCTCGGGTGAAACCTGAATTTCTTCCTCTGGTAAACGAGACAATGGGTGGGCAATTAAACAGGGTTTTTCATCTTCTACTGGTGAAACAACTACTATAGGAGCTGGTATCTCTTCTACACGAATAGGTTGACTGGCATCCCAAACTTTTTCAAAACCCTTTAATTCTCTAACGTGTGCTTCTGCATAACCCACTTCTCCCACTACCGGATCCCTTTCGTCAGTTGCAAAAGCTAAAAAATCATAAAGATTTGTTGCCGAGAATCTAGATTCCCAGTCCATAAATTGAATTACCAGATGTTGGATATCAGATGGTAGACTATCTAGATAGTCTCTCTCCCCTTCTGATTCTAATTCAACAACTTTTGCTACCAAATCACGCATGACCCCTAAAGTCTGTTCTCTTTCTGCTTGTATCTGTTGACTTGTTAAACCTGAAATAGCGGGTAGGACTTTTTCGCTCTGACCATCCAATCTTTGACAAACTTCCCGACACTCTCTGTCTACTTTAAAAGCCACTATATTGGGACCATATCTTATACTCCAGCCATCTTTTCTTTTAATTGCCGTACACAAAATGGCAATCTGATGTGGAGTCAGCTCAGATTTTTCTTCAGTCTCTTCTGTAACTGTCCCATCTGGTAAAGTCACTTCATACATGCCGGAGGGCACTTTAGGAGGCAAAAGTATTTCTTCTTCTGTGGAACCTTCTTCTGAGACCAGTCCGACTGGCTCTGCAGTTGCTGCAGCAACTGCTTCAGCTTCTGCCTGTTTACGGGCATTGTAAAGTTTAATCCCCCTGGCAAGATTTGGATCTTTTGCAGGAAGGGATGAAAAATTTTCATACTCTGCCCTTAAAGAATCTAGTGCTTCCTGCGGAATATTGTGTTCGGCAACCATTGGTTCAATAATTGCAATATTAGCAGCTATCTTGTTCTGTGCCGTTAAAAAGCCTTCTGCCTGTAGAATAAGCGACTCTCTTGTAGAAACTGCTTCTTGATTTAAATATTCAGCTTTCTCTTCCAACCTCTCAATACAAGACTTTACCCTTTGTTTTACACGACCCATCCTTGCAACCCGGTTCGAATAATCGACAACCTTTTCTTCCGGCTTTATCTCCCAGGGAGACTGACTTCCAGGAGCACCAATCCGATCAAGGAGGTCTCTTCGTTGTCCAATAATGCCTGCCAAGCGCGTATACCGCTGTTCAGGGTCTAATTTTTGTTTCTGTTCTACCATAATCCCTCAATTAAACCGATAGTATATACCAGCGGGTCTAAATTGTCAAATTCCTGCATGTAAATTATGTATAAAATATTGACTTCGCGCCCCGGATCTCATAATACTATTATGTGAGAAACTACATGATAATTTTTATAAAGATATTTTGCCTTATCCTTATAATTATAAGTGTTGCTTCCCTTCCTCAAGATACTTTTGCCCATTGGCCATTATTTGGACAAAACTTTACAAAAAATAATTTAAGCGACCATCAAATAAATGGTCCTTTGGAAGTTAAGTGGACTTTGTCAGGGTTTACATCCCCTAATAAACCAGTTGTCAGTATTGATGGAACAATTTATCTTTCCAGTATTTATAAATTTGCTGCTGTTTCCCCGGAAGGCCAGCAAAAGTGGGCCGGGAATTTATATGGTGAGCCTGTTACTGCTACAGCTGGTGATAACGGTAATATTTATATTCCCACCATAGGGTGTAACCCTTATCTTTACTCTTTTGATCCAAATGGCAATCGGCTCTGGAAGTATGATATGCGCCAAACTGGCGGCCTTTGTGGATATAATAATCCTACCCGTATTAACCTTTCCCCGGATCAAAAGACTTTGTATGTTGGAGCAGGCTATACCTGGATGGCACTAGTGGCCTTTAATACAGATGGTTCTATAAAATGGGCTACCAGATTAGGAGGGTTTAATAGTCCCTCAAGCTCTCCTGTTGTGTCTCCGGTGGATGGGAGTATTTACCTGGGAACCGGAGGTGATGGAAAACTATTTGCCTTTACCTCTGAAGGGGTAGCAAAATGGAACAGACATATTGGGAGCGGCGGACCTACAGTTAGAGTTGGAAATGTTACTGTAGGGCCTGATAATAATATTTATGCTGTTTCAAGTGGTGCTTCGCAAGGGGAAGTTTTAAATTCTTTTGACCCTTTAGGCAATAGCCGGTGGTTATACAGGTTGCCTGGCGGTAGTTGGTTTGGGCCAGATTTAGCAATAAAGGGTAACGCTGTTTATATTATTGAGGAAAGCTCTAATAAAGAAAGACGCTCCCTTCATGCAATTGATACAAATACAGGCAATTTACTTTGGAAATGGTCACCACCTGATTTTTTATCAGGTTCCCTAAAACCTCCCATTATTGATAAAAACGGCACAATTTTTTTATCCTGGGATAAAACTTTATATGCTGTTTCCCCGGAAGGCCAAACTTTATGGTTTTTAACTTTAGGCAGTTACATCTCTTCTTTTGTAATAGGGGGAGATAATTTGATGTACTTAACCTTTTCATCCGGTGATTTAGCAGCTTTAGCAAACCTTCAGCCCACTCCTGCTCCGGCTCCGGAACCGTTTCTGGACTTACCCTGGGATTATCAGGGAAAGGGCTTAAGTTTTAATGAAGCAGCACAGGCAATGAGTTCATATTTTGACCACGAGTACCCATTATTAAGTACTAATCTAAACGAACTAGAAGAGGCAGGGGGAAACATAGTTAGTTTTAGGGGGTTGCCTCGCAAGAGTTTATCGTATTCATCTCATGATGGCTATGATTATGCAAAACTGGCCAAAGTAAATATTGGAGACCCTGTATTGGCCGCAGCAGCTGGAGAAGCAACTTATGTCAATACTTGTGTTGCTTGCGGAAATATGATCTTAATTGACCACAAAAATGGCTACCAGACAAGATACTTACACTTACAAAAAGACGGCTTGATTGCCGCTGCCCCTGAGCAGAAAGTAACTGTTAATGCCGGACAGCCTGTTGGTAAAGTAGGGGCAACTGGTAATGTTGTCCCGGCAGGTGACAGAGGGGCCCATATCCATTTTGGGGTTTTTCAGGACAAAAATAAAGACGGGAATTTTGAGGATAATATCCCGGACGGAGCAACTGACCCATTTGGCTGGCAAAGTAAAGATCCTGACCCCTGGCCTCTTTTTGAATTTAAAGATCCAAAAAATGGTAAAACGCTTTGGACAGGCAATAAAAGCTATTATCTGTGGACTAAAAAGTTAGATAATTTAGATTCTACTTTAACTTCTAATGGAGGGGTATTTAAAACCAGCAGGGCAACTTTAAATTTTCCAGAAGGGGCAACAAACCAAAACTTAAATATTAATATCCAATCATCCCCCGTTGTTAAAATTAGTAACATATTATCCTCAATTGGTTCAACTATTACTGCTACAGCCAAAGATGCTTTGGGCAATTTAGTAACACAGTTTAACAACCTATTTACCATTACAATAAGTTTTAAGGATTTTGACTTGGGGAGGTTTAAACAAGATACTGTTTCTATTTATTCCAGTCCGGACAATATTAACTGGCACAAAGAAACAACTTCAATTAACTGGACAGAAAAAACAGCTTCTGCTGCTTTAAATCACTTTACTTATTTTGCTTTAATGGCAGAAAGGGCTGATGTTCTTCCTCCAACAACTTCTGCCAACCTAACAGGAGACAAAGGGCAGGATAATTGGTTTAGGTCTGACGTACGGGTTAATTTAGATGCCAGGGATAATGAAGGCGGTTCAGGAGTAGACTATACTATGTATAAAGTTGATGATGGGGATTGGCAGCAATATCTTACTCCGGTAAACTTTGCCGGTGAAGGCCGCTACAAAATTGAATTTTATTCAGCAGATTTAGATGAGAATTTGGAAGATATACAATCTATTGAATTTGATATTGATAAAACTGCCCCTGATGCTGCTATTGATGCAAACCCCAAATCTTTGTGGCCGCCAAACGGAAAGATGGTAGATATCACTGTTACAGGTAATAGTTCAGACAACCATCCCGGATCAACAAATATCAGCATTGATGATGAATACAATCTGGTTGAGCCAGCTGTTTCAAATTTTGGACAGACTATTAGGCTGGAGGCGCAAAGAGAGGGTGGAGATTTAGACGGAAGGGTGTATATAATAAAAGTAGTGGCGGAAGATTTAGCCGGCAATATTACTGAGAAACAAACACAGGTTATAGTTGCACACGATCAGGGAAAGAAAAATTAATGAAACAAAAAGGCAATGTATTGATTATCTTAATTATTTTAATTGTTTTAGCTTTAGGGATAACTTTGTACTACAAATCTACAACTTCCAAAGTACCAAGCAATGTACCCGGACAACCCTCTGAAACCCGGCAACCAACCAGCACCAAAAGCGCAGAAGAAACAAAAATCTTTAAATCTAAACTTATGCAATTTAGCGTGGATCTCCCGAATAACTACGTAGCTGAGGAGCGGATAGGTAGTGCAATAATTACAACACCTAATGGGGAGATTTATATAGATAGAAATGGAACTAATTTCGATAATATAAATGATTATATTGAAGATTTAGAAGAGAAAAATAGATTCGCTGTGTCTACCAAGCAGAGTTATAAAATAAATAACCTTGAGACAGTTGCGGGAATAATAGATAAGGAAAAGGCTTATTTTATATATAGTAATAATGCTGTATACACACTGACTGCAAAAGATAAATCCCTCTTTAATGATCTGGATCAAATAGCTAAATCCTTCCGTTATACCCCTTAATTTTACTTTATAAATTTTTACTTTCTGGATATCAAATATTACACTTTTGAACGATCGTTCAATTATGTAATATTGACCTGGCCGTACGGGCCGAATAGATTTTGACCGTCGTAAGCTATATTTCCTCTTAAAACCACTTTTTTAACTTTACCGGTTACTTTCATCCCTGCAAACGGACTCCAGCCGCATTTTGTCTGCAAGTTTTCATTTTTGATTTCATAACTTTCTTCCAAATCCACTTCTATATATGTATTTTCCTGCTCGGGGATCTTAAAAACTTTACGCGGATTTGTGGAAGTCAGTTCAATTAGTCTATCCATAGTTAACCGCCCATCGTTTACGGCAGTCAAAAGCAAAGGCAACGTAGTTTCCAAACCCGGCACTCCATTGGGCACCTTCTCCCCCAGCTTTTCCTCTTTGGTATGCGGGGCATGGTCTGAGGCAACCATATCAATGGTGCCGTCAGTAATCCCCTGCCAGAGCGCCTGCTGGTCATGTTTGCTTCTTAGAGGCGGCCTCATCTGCCCAAACGGACCCAGCCGCAACGCATCATCCTCAGTTAAAAACAAGTGGTGGCAGGTCACTTCACAACTGACCTTTAATCCGTCTTCCCGCGCTTTCTTAATCAACTCAACTTCTTCTTTTAAAGAAACATGGCAAACATGCAATTTGTTACCAAACTTTTTGGCAAGAATTACGGCCTTTTGTAAAGTCTCACCTTCTGCATGAACCAGAATTGGTTTTTTTATCCAGTTTAAAAAAACTTCTTCCAGGACTTTTTCGTCTTCTATTAACAACTCCCCTGTTGTGTGATTCATATAAAGCTTAAGTCCAAAGACTTTATCTTTTATACTTTCAAAATATTGAATGCTTTCCTTACTTGCCCCAAAATGGAATCCCACATCAGAGTATACTCTAGCCTTAGCCAGATCTATTTTCTGCTGTAAGGCCTCCGGGCTCACAGTGGGCTCCGGATTATTAGGCATATCCAAAACCAAAGTATAACCGCCGGCAATAGCAGCTTTGGTGCCTGTTTGAAAATCCTCTTTTTGGGTAGCTCCCGGCGCCCTTAAATGAACATGAACATCAATTAGTCCCGGCAGCTTAATTGTCTTTGACATCTGCCTTTATTCTAACAAAAGATTGTTTTTTTTGTTAGAATTAGTGTATGGCAAAGAAAAAAGGCAGTAAGTTAACCTTTCACAAGGAGCTGGTACACCAACTGTTTACTTTATCAACTTCAGCTTTTGGCCTGGCTGCAGCACTGGCCTGGAATGAAACTATTCAACAAATAGTCAGGGATTTTATTGAACCCTCTCTGCCCGGTTCAGGCCTTTTGTCCAGATTAATCTATGCCCTTTTAGTCACACTGCTGGCAGTCCTTATTACCTTTCAAATTACTAAGCTGGCCCAAAGATGGGGCATTAAGAAGTAATCTTCCCATTTTCTACCTTCAAAATCCTGGATGAATCTAAAAATTCCTGAGGGATATTCTCAAGCTCCACTGTCGCAATCACTGTTTGCTGCTTTCCTACCACCTCCACCACATGAGCTCTATGATTTGCATCCAGTTCAGAGAAAACATCATCCAATAAAAGTATAGGTCTTTGTCCTAAAATTTTGGCCATATATTCAAGCTGGGCTAACTTAAATGCCAGAGTAGCAGTTCTTTGCTCCCCCCGGGAACCGAATTTAGCCAGATCCCTCCATTTGTCATTCTGGGAAGGAGCGATAGCGACGACTCCAGAATCGTCTTTACCAGATTCCAGACTCCCTTCGGTCGCCAGAATGACATTAAAATCATCCCGGTGTGGCCCGATTAAAGTGGCAGCTGCAGCTATTTCCCGACCGTTAGTCTGGGCAAGCCGCTCCGCCGAAATCCTGCTCTCAATATAATCAAACTTAAATTCCCCCAGAGGTTTTTCCAGTCCGTTTATAAACTCAAAAAAAGCCAGCCTTTTTGCTGAAATAATTTCTCCGTTTTCTACCAAATTATCCGTCCAAAATCTAAGCTCATCTGTGCTGCCCTGTCCTTCCCTGATTCTTTTTAACACCCTGTTGCGGGCAGTTAAAAACTGCTCGTAGCAGGTTAAGGCCTTTTTATATGCATGATCAATCTGGACCAGCACCAAATCCAGGTGCCACCTGCGCAGACTAGGAGAACCGGTTACCATATTAATATCAGAAGGATAAAAAATTACAGCCGGAAGATTGCCGATAAAATCTATTACTCTCCTGCTAACCCCATTGACCATAACTTTTTTCTTAAAAGCTACCTCTTCAGTTGGCTTATTGATGATCACCAAGAGCTCACTATCCCCCCCATTTTCCAAAAACCCTTCAACCCTGGTAAACTCTTCACCTTGTTTAATCAATTCATTTTCCGTCCCTGCCCGCAAAGATTTGGTGGTGGAAAGCAGATAAATTGCCTCTAAAATATTGGATTTACCTGCAGCATTATTGCCGACTAAAATGGTGGGGTGCTGGTCAAAATCAAGTTCCAAGTTGGAATAGTTACGGAAATTGGTTAAGTTTATCTTTTTTAGGAACATGTGAGGATATTACTAATTCAAAATTCAAAATGCAAAAGTCAAAATTGCAATTAAAAAGTTAAAAGTTTAAATACTTTTGACCTTTAACTTTTGACTTTTAACTTTAATTTTCCCAGTGTCCCATCCCTAAAAACTCCCTTACCCGTAAAGATAAGTGTTCTTTTTTAAAAAATAAGCTGGGTTTTAAACCAAATAAGCCTGTTAATATTATTATAAAACCAATTCCAATAAATATTGGACCTGTGCCAAAAATATCAGCCAAAACCCCAGATGCCAAAATTGGTATCAAAGACAAACCGGACATAGCCACCCCCAAAACCGAAAAGACTTTCCCTCTGTCTTTTTCCGGCGTATTTTCCTGCAAAACTGTTTGCGACGGCACCAGAACTGAAACCACAGCAATCCCAAGTAAAAATGAACCTGCAAATAATACCTTGGAAAGGGATGGCTGGTAAAAAAACGGCACCGGCCTTGCATGCCTAAAATATTGGATGGCAGGAGAAATTAATGGAGCAATGCCTACCAAAAAAGCCAGCAAGCCTCCCAGCAAAATCCCTTTGGCAACTAATCTTCTTTTAACCAGCTTATTGCCGAACCTACCCAAAACTATACCGCCTGCCACAATCCCCAACCCCAAAGGAATAACCAAAACATACGATGCATCCGTTGCTTTAATCTGCAAGGATTTTTCCAAAAACCCGGGTACTAAAACTGCCATAATTCCGGTAGCCATTTGTACACCTGCCAAAATCATAATTGATGATAAAACTGTCAACTTCCCTTTTATAAGCTTTATAGTATCCATGATCTCAAATACGCCAAATTTCCAAATATCAGCATAGTGCTTGCCGGAAAGCGCCAAAATCAGCTTTTTGCCCTGGGCATCAGGCACTGATTTAATAGAAGGAAACATTAAAGATAATAAAAACGCTACTCCCAAAACCACCCCACCCAGGGCAAATATAAAATTAATGCCCAAATGGTTAATTAAAGGCCCTGACAAACCAAAACCAACCAGGAAAGCGGAATAAAGTGTTGCTGAAAATATGGAATTGGCAGTCAATAATTGATTTTTCCTAACCACCAAAGGTATGGCTGAGGCTTCGGCAGGAGAATAAACTACAGCCAGGGCATTAATTAAAAAAGTTACCAGCAAAATTAAAGGGAATGAGCCTTTGACAAAAATCAAGGCAAAAAACAACACACTCAAGCAAAAATCAATCCCCATAATGATTTTCCGCCGGTCAATCACATCTACCAAAACTCCTGTAAATAATCCTAAAATTACTGCCGGCAGATAAATTGCAAAAAGCAAAGCAGAAACAGCAGCATTGGAATCTGTTAATTTAAAAATCCAAATGATCAGGGCAAAATTTAAGGAATTAAAGGAAAGTTGAACCAAAATTTGATTGATCCAAAGATTTAAAAACCCCGGATTACGTAAAACATCAGTAAAAGATACTTTTTCAGTCATAATTGGCTAGAAGTTATTATACTACGGAGAAATAACTTTGATATCTTTCATCGGGAAATCTGCCCTGTTGTTGGTAACTAAAGTTAAGTGGTTAAGTTTGGCCTGGGCAGCCAGGAAGCAATCCATAATAGCCACTCTGGTACTTTTTAGGCTTTCCTTCCGATATAAACTGGCCTGTCTGGCGACTTCAATATCAATATCCAAAGTTTTGAACTGAGCCAGTAATTTATTAAATTGCTGTCCCTCATCCGGAGCTGCCTTAGCTAAAAATTCTCCGGCCACAATTACTGAAATTACCAGCTGTTTTTTCTCAATAGCAGTTCTTAAAAAATGAGATTCAGACTCATCACCAGTGGCTGTCCTGATAAAAATGTTTGTATCCGGCAGATATTTCGTCATTTTTTCTTAGAACCTTTCTTCAAAGCTTCATCCCAACGCTTGTCTAGCCGTTCATCAGATAACCTGCGATCCTCCCTAATCTCATCAATCCATTGATTAGCCTCTTTTCTACTCATTTTGGAAGATCCAATGAAATCATTAGCCAATCTTTTAAGGTCAGCCCGGCGTCTTTTCCTTCTGGCCAGACGCTCTTCCGCTGCTTTACGTAGGTATTGGGCTAAACTTTCCTTTTCTTCGCGGCGATCCCTGTCGATCTCCCGACGAAGGTCTGCAGGTAAATAAATTTGGGTTCTGTGAGTTTGTTGCATACATCACTATTATACATCATTTTTTACTTTTGGCAAGTGGGACAAAAATATGTATCTGATCTCAATTCTGAATTTATTACACAACTAACTCATGGAACAAATTGAGCAAACTTAGGCGAATTAGCAACATTTGATATTTCCGTATACGCATCTCCAGCTTTTGCTTTAAACAACGCCGATTGTCTACTAAAAAGATTTCTCTCATCCAATAAAGCATCTGGGCTTTTTTTTATTCCATATGCACTCAAGTTAGCAAGATTCATATCCGCTCTCCAAGCAATGGCTCGTTCATAGGCTAATGCTAATAATGCATACATTTTTTCTGCTGATATCGCACCTCCTAGCTGAGGGTCAAGCAGGGCTACTTCCAGGAAATCAGCTGTATCAGAAAACATTCCTCTTACAGCATAATAAAGTGCTCCCTCCTCAGCGGTTCTGTAATCTTTATCTGGAGCGCTCTTTTTTAATGAATTAACTGCAACCTCATAATGACTGACAAGTATCATTGATGCAAAAGCAGGCTCGACTTCAAGACCTCTATTAAATCTTCTAGCCTCAGTGATGGCTGTCACTAAATCAGACGGGTAAACAGTTTCTTTGCCTGTTGATAGCTGGGCCTTTTCAGTGTTTGGTCCATCGGACATAAGATAGTAATATTATACGTTATTTTTGGCAACCGGAACAAAAGTATGTACCGCGGCCGCCCAAAGCAATCTTTTTTATTTCAGTACCGCAGACTTTACAGGGATGCTTATCGCGCCAATAGACAAGGGCATAATCTAAAAAGTAACCCTTGTGGCCTTGGGGGTCAACAAAATGCGCCCTGGTTGAACCTCCATGAGCTATACCATCTTTTAGAGATTTAATTATTCCACGGTAGAGTAAGTGCAACTGCTGGTCGCTTAAATCAGAAACTTTAGTACGGGGATCCAGTTTAGCATCAAAACAAGCCTCATTTGCATAAATATTCCCTACTCCTGCCACCACAGTTTGATCCATAATTGCCACTTTAATTGGCCAGTTTTTATGCTTTAACAGGTTTTGTTTTAATACCTGCCAGGTAAATCCTTTTTCTAAAGGCTCCGGCCCTAATTTACCTAGATCCTTCGACTCACTTCGTTCGCTCAGTATGGTACTTCGTACCACCTTCACCCAGCCAAATTTTCTTTGATCATTAAAATATAAATGGCTAGTCGCAAGTGGCAAGAGTCTAGATTTTTGTTTTTCTTGACTCTGAAGTGTGAATATCACCCTGGTATGAGCATTCGGCATTTTGCCCAGCATATCCTCTGTCGGATGCCCGCCAATGAATTTGTCTTCATTTTTGAATTTTGATTTGTCATTTTGATTTTTGATCTTTGATTTTTGAATTAACACTAACTGCCCGCTCATCTTCAGGTGAAAAAGTAGCGTGATATTACCACTTAAATCTACGCCTAAAATCTTACCTCTTCTCCAAACTTTGAGCACAATTTGTCCCTCTGCCTCTTGAGAGTTACCAATAAAAGTTTTGGGAGAAATAACCTGAATCTTTTGAATCTTTAACCCGATAATCTTTTTTTCTAACCCTAACTTAATGGTTTCTACTTCCGGCAATTCTGGCATGAGGATATTTTACTACATTAGAAAATAGCGGCAATTCTTTTAAAAAAAGGTGCTCTTGGCTTTATTGAATGATTAGCATTAGGCAATTTTTCAGGTTTCTCAGGTTGAACTGGTTCTATCATTGCCCCTTCTTGTCTGAATTGAACCAAACTAAACTCATCAGTATACCCCGGAGACAAACCTGCCTTACCTTCAACTTCTCTTTGCCAATCTCTAACCTTCGCTAACGCTATCGCCTGCTCAGGTGAAACCATATCTCCAATCTAGC
>JACPEY010000013.1 GCA_016183245.1 Candidatus Daviesbacteria bacterium | reverse complement strand
CTTCTTGTCTGAATTGAACCAAACTAAACTCATCAGTATACCCCGGAGACAAACCTGCCTTACCTTCAACTTCTCTTTGCCAATCTCTAACCTTCGCTAACGCTATCGCCTGCTCAGGTGAAACCATATCTCCAATCTAGCCTATCTTTCAAAATCTTGTCAATACCCGTTTCTGCTATACTCAAAACATGTTAAACGAAAACTTTGTAATTTTAGGCGTTGCTATAAGTTTAGCTGGAAGTTTAAAGTATCTTATTGATACAATTGCCGGAAAAGTCAAACCAAATAAAGTTACATTCTTCTTGTGGGCACTGGCGCCGCTGATTGCATTTGCTGCTCAGATAAAACAGGGCATTGGAATTATTTCTTTAGCAACTGCTGCAGCAGGCTTCACATCCCTGGCAATTTTTGCAGCTTCTTTTGTTAATAAAAAAGCTATATGGAAATTAAGCTTATTTGATTTGATATGTGGTGGCCTGTCTTTAATAGGTCTTGCTCTCTGGTATATAACACAAGTAGGAAATCTGGCTATTGTATTTGCTATTCTGGCAGATGGACTGGCAGCTTTACCAACTATCACTAAAGCTTATTATTATCCCCAAACTGAAAATGGCTGGACATATCTGGCAGCTGCCATTAGTGCGCTGATCGCACTACTCACAATAAAAGTCTGGAGCTTTGCTTATTATGGCTTCCCTCTCTACATTCTGATAGTTTGCTTGCTTATTTTTTATCTTGTCCGATTCAAAATAGGCAAAATTAAATCAACTTAACCAGCCTGCCGCTTCTTAGGGCGCTCCTTAAAGTATAGGCAAAAAAGGCAAAGGAGGCAGATAAGTATACTGCATTTAAACCAAGCGCCCACCAGAAATTAGTAAAATCAAATTGATTAGTTTGAAAAGTAAACCTCATACCCTCAAACACATGGGCAATCGGCAAAACAAAGGCGATTTTTTGGAAAATTGGGGGTAAAATAGACAAAGGATAAAAAACTGCAGCAAAGGGTTGTACAAAAAAGGGCAAAATCCAGGTTAAAGGCCCGATTGAATGGCCATACCTTAAAACCAGAGAAATATTTAAAATCCCAAAACTTAAAGCAAAAATAAATAAATTAACCCAAAGTAAAGCCAGTCCAAACCCCAAAACAGTGATTTGAAAATTATAAAAAACTGCTGCCATTATCCCCATGGAAGCCAAAGATAATAAAATCCTGATAAAACTAACCGAAATAAGGGCTGCTAAATACTCTGCAAAAGTAATGGGTGAGGCCAGGACATTAATAATATTACGGTCCCAAATATCAAACATAAAATGTACTCCAATATCTGTTGAAACTTTCTCAAACACTACCCAAAGTATCATCCCTCCCAATAAAAACGCTGCCAAGGTTTGGGACTGAATATCTTGTACATACTTTGATAAAAATCCCCACATAATTAAAACTAAAATTGGTGCAATTAGCACATCAAAAAACCTCTCCATTTGATGCAGAGTTAAAAAGTAATGGCGCAAAATAATGGCTGAAATTCTATTAAAGTTCATACTGCCCTCTGTCATTCTGGCAAGCGAGTTCTTCGAGCGCGTCCAGAATCTAGATTCTGGAGTCGTCGCGGAGTTTACCCCGTACTTTGATACGGGGCTCCTCCCCAGAATGACATCATGCTCCCCCTCTTGATAGATGAATAAATACATCCCGCAAGTTCGCTTCCTCCCCTTCGTGTTTTAAAACTTTTTGGGTTAGCTCCAAAGGAGTTCCCTGGGCAATAATTTTACCGTGATTTATAAAAATCACATTGTTGGCAACTTCTTCTATCTCCCACATATTGTGTGAGGTATAAAGAATGGTAATTCCTTCTTCTTTCTGAATATTTTTTAGTAATTTTATTCCTTTGTCTACAACATCAGGATCCATAGAAGCCATTGGTTCATCCAGTAAAAGCAAACGGGGCTTATTAAGCAGGGCCTTACAAAGAATAGCCCTGGCCCGAAGTCCGGTGGAAAGATCACGGATGGCTTTATCTTTAAGATGACTCATTTCAAAAATCTCCAAAAGTTCAGTAATCCTTTTTTTGGCATCTTTAACTTCATACAGCCTGGCATAAACCAGTAAATTTTCCCAGATAGATAAATTCCAGGGTAAATTATATTCAGCTGAAGCATAATTTACCTCTTTCATAATTTCACTTCTCTTCTTTAAAACATCTTTGCCAAAAATCTTAATTTGTCCCCCTTCAGGTATAATCAAACCCAAAATACAATAAGTGGTGGTAGATTTGCCTGCCCCATTCGGCCCCAAAAATCCCAAAATCTCCCCTTCTTTCACCTCAAAAGAAATATCATCAATGGCTGTAAAGTTGCCAAATTGTTTTACTAAATTTTTCACTTCCAAAACAACCTTATTATCCATATAGATGTCTTTCTTATTTTTTGTTTTTCTATTTTTCCTGTCATCCCGACGAATGCTCGCTACACGAAGCGGGCAGGAATGACATAATGATACTATTGTAAATTAGATTGAAGCTAAATACCAGAGATTCAAACGGCTTAAGAGGAAAAGTGACAAACTAAAGATCCTGCTTCTACAGCATCGTGGATATCCAACTCTGTAATGCTGGCTACAACTTTATCATTAAAGATATCTTCTACTAAAGCCTCAATGACACGCACAGGTTCTGCCATCATTTCAAAACCTCTGGCAAAACCACTTTTAATAGCAGCATTTCTTGCCAACGCGATATCAATAAGTACTGTCCCTGCTCGTTTTTCTTTAATCCGCTTACCAAACGAATCCAGTCTAAACGCTTCTTCAAAACCTTCAGAAAAATCTTCTTTTCTGACTCGTTCTGCTATTTCACGAGCTTGTTGTAATCTTGCACTATAACTTTGCAAACCCCCGATTAAGATATCCAAATTTGTCTGTCTGCGAGTCGTCTTTGCATCTACACTATCAAAAGATTTTTCTTCATCATCAACCCAACCAATTGTTAATTCATGACCATTCCGCTCGTACCTTCTGATTAACTTCCCAGTGTTAGCCGGCAAAACATTAGCAATTCGCATTGGCATATGATCTTTGCTATCAGCAATAACTTCCGCTGCTACTTCGCTTAGCTCCACAAAGCGTTGATCTTGCTGTATTTGCCTTAAAGTAAAATCCTCAGCTAATACATTCCAAATATAGCCAGTCCTGAATCCGGGTTTCTTGCCCACTAGACAAGCTTGCACATTTCCTATTTTTGCCACAAATTCTTGATATCTGGAGATAGCGGCGGTAAAAGATTCTTGTGCTTGTATTTCAGGAGTTTTTGTTTCGGGTAAGACTTGCCAGCCTTTTGGATGACCCTCGGCAGTAGCTTGAAGAATTAAATTTGGGTGGAATTTACTATCCCGATCAAATCCGGGAAATTGCACTACCAGGCTTCTTTCACCAGTTGTTTCAACCTTTTCCCGCGTACGGAACCCAAATATATGTAGGCTATAAATTGTGGTCAATAATGGACTAAGTTTCAGTCGTACATATTCAGGATCGGATTCTTGAGAAAAACTGTTATCCAGGCTTGATCGCACAGACCATCTTGCGGGTACTAATGCGCCGCTTTCATGATCTAATTCTTCTGTTAAGGAAAGTATTTCTTTTTCGCCTAAAGATGACTTGGGGAAAGCGAACCAATATTCCAGCGAAGGAGCAGTTGTGACAAATGCCCGCTGTAATTTAGCCCCTGCAGCTTCTAATACAGCCAAATCTTGCTTCTGTCTCCCATCTAATCTACCACGTACTTTTTCTATATCTACCATAATACTTCAACTGCCCTGATTATACATAAAGGAATTTCTTTTTCAAGGATTAAACTTAGACAGGTTTTATAGATCTGGCTGCAGAGACTTTTTGGGATCTTTCCAGGAATGCTTTTTGGGCCAAATCAACATTCTCTTCTTTCCCTGCCCAGGCTTTTAAAGCTTCATCCTGCAAAGCCCGGCCATAAGAATAAGACAGCTGCCAGGGGTTTCCAGCAATTT
>JACPEY010000065.1 GCA_016183245.1 Candidatus Daviesbacteria bacterium | reverse complement strand
CAAAAGATTTTGTTCAGCTGCTTTTTCACCCAAAAGTTTCCCGATCTCTTGTTTGGCCCCTTCGGTTAATTGCTCTTTGCTGGTATCAGAGACGATATTTTGCATCATGGAAGTATATGAATCAATGGATTTTTTAAACAACACTTCGTCATTCCTTTTTAAGGCATCAGCAGCTTCGGCCAGTCTTTCTTTGGCTTGAGCAAGACTTACCTGTCCTCTGGCTTGAGGAGTAAAGGCTACAGCATACTGAACTCTTTCTGCTGCCTGTTTGATAATATAAAACGGACTGTTAGGGGTGATGAAAGGTTCGGGGATGTTAATCTCCGTTGTTTTCCCTGACAACGGGATTGGCCGCGGCTGGATACATTCACCATCTGACCAACTCCAATAAGCATTAGGATCTTTACAGGAAGGAACGAAGTCTTTAGGATCAACCTCGCCTGGCTTGGGCTGGGGAACACATTTGAACTGACTAAAAGAATAATACTGATTTCTCCCGCACTTGTAATCTGTGGAATCGTTAACCGGTTTACCATTATCATCCCAAACACAACCGTTTGGCGCTTGGTAGGAGGAACCTTCCGGACAGCCCTTTGATCTTTCTTCGCGTTCTTTATCATCTTTTGGTTCGGGTTGGGCGCTGGGACTGGGATAAGGTAAGATGCCGCCTGTCGAGGTTTGACAGCTTTGAGTTTGCCAAGACCACTGATAACCTACGGGACAAATAGGTTGGCTATCTTCCTGATAGCCTTTGGCTGGATCATAAGCCACACATTTTTTGACAGCAAAAGAATAATATTGTCTGGGGCCATCGCACTTGTATTGGTCATAGTCATTGATTTTTTTGCCAGTTTCTGCCCAAACACAACCCTCAAATTGCTTAAAAGTCGCCCCTTCGGGACAGGTGGTTAAAACCGCATCCCGCGGTGACGGAGTTGAGGATGGTGCGGGTGATGCGCCGGGTGTGGCTTCTGCGCCAAACTGGCCGCCATTAATCGGCCGGGGAACTGATGCCAGTTTCTCGTAAGCTTTGACTAGATTCTCTCTTCCGCCTAAATCTTCTGGTTTAATTAAACTGGGATCAAATGAGCTTCCTAAGCTGCCTGCTTTTTGGCCTAATTGGGAAACCTGCTGTTTTAAGGTGGGGGTTTGAGCCAAATCAGTTTGAACTGCCCTTAAGTTTTGCAGCTCTTCCACTTTTCTAACCTCCACCAGCTGGTTGTAATCTGCAGGGGAGGTTTGAGATTGGGCTTCATCCATTTTTTTGGCATCTGCCAATGGAAAACCTTTTTGTTCAACCAACTCCCTGATTTTTTCGCGCGCCTCTTCCCGTGAGTTGGAATTTACTAAATTTTGCACTTCTTCTTCCAAAATCAACCCCTGGGCTTTTAAATCATCCAACCGTGAAGCTAAAACAGGCGGTAAGGCCGGCCGGTCCAAAGTATCGGCACTTCTGTCCAGCGCATCTTCCGTGGTTTTGATTATCTCGGCCAGTAGCTTGGGGTTATTGGCAGGCGGCGGCAGCAGGCCTTTTTCAAAAATTACTTCGTGTCTGGCAGCCTGGGCCTCCAGCTTTTCTGCAGCAATCCTGGTTGCTCTTCCCTCCGGCAAATTTTTGAGAAAATTTGAGGCATCAGCTACAGCAGTTTGATAAGCTTCTAAGGCTGACTGGTAAAGTTTGGCTTTTTTAGGATCTTTTGATAAAGCAGCGGCCTCTGCCAGCCGGCGTTCGGCATATTCAAACCTGAGGTTGGCTTTTTCAACAGGATCAATAGTAAAGGTTAAACCTAAGCCTTCACCAAACTGCTTTATAATATAGGTAGACTGGCCCGGTAAGGCGCCGCCCGGGTCTTGTAAATACGGATCTGCCGGTACCGGAGTGGCCGAAGGAGCGGCTGTGGGGGAAGGAGTAGGCGAGCCAGAAGGGGAGGGTGAGGCTGTTTGCCCCGGGCTTGCCGAAGGGGTCTGGTCAGCTGCAGGAGAGGCAGCGGGAGAAGGGCTAGGGCTGGGAGGAGGTGAATAAGCAGAGCTTTCCTTTCTGTCTTCGGCAGAAACGTAAGTAGGATTTTCCTGCGTCCCCGGATAATATTTAGTCAAATCCGCCTGTTGGGTTTGAGAAAAGTTGGACAGGTCAACTTCTTTGGCTAAATCCTGGGCCCGGTTATACCATAGATATGGTTTGATATCATTTGAGGGAGGGATATTGGGATTATCCTGCCATTTTTTAAGCTCTTCTACTTGTTTTTCGCCCGGTTGGGATAAGGCCTGGTAAGAGCGCAGTTCCACCACCTGCCAGTTGGCAATTTGCTGGTTTTGTATCTCAGGATAGTATTTGAAAACGCCTTCATCCAGTCTGGCAATTTCTGAAGGAGGCAGTCCGCCGCTGGAGTTTAATTTGATCAGTTCTTCCCGAACTTCGCCCCGGTTTTTCAGGCTATAGATCTTATTACTTTCTTCTTCGGAAATTAGTCCCTGTTCTTTTAACTTTTGCAGGCTGTTTGATAGGTCTTCCGGTATAGCCGGTTCGCCTCGGCTTTCGGCAACTTTGTCTAAAACATCTCTGGCAGCATTGCCGGCATCTGTCCAGTTCTCAGCTTGAGCTGGTGGTGTAGCTAAACTTAAAGCGGTAGCAACTACGGTTTGGGCAGCAGCAGCTTCCTCTACTTTATTAATAAGATCCCGGGATTGAGGAGTATTGGTTTGAGCAATTGCGGCCAGGTTTTGAGTAATATCATTGATGGTTCTGCCGTAGTCGCCCAGGGCTTGGGAAGCAGCCTGGATTTTGCCCTGGTCCATCAAAGTTTTAGCCTCCGATAACCTTTCGGCAGCAATATCTAATCTCAGTTGTTCTTTGCTGACAGGGTCAAAAGTAAATGCCAGTTGGACATTTTCCACCGCCCGTTCGAAAGCGTAAAAAGGGCTGTCCGGCAAAGTGCCCCCGGCTTGAGGAATACTTAAGTTGTCAGGCAGTTTGAGGGCAGGCAGGTTTTCCAGGGAAGAAAAGGAAAAGCCTAATACTTGCTGCTTATTATAATAAGGACCAAAATCATAGTATTTGGAAGATTGAGCATAAACTGATTCAATTAGAAAGTTTGAGGTAATAACAAGACCTAAACCCAATAAAATTAAACCCCGCAGGAGCCTTGCTATAAAATGTTTTTTGGGGCAGATCATTGAGTTGTCCGTCTATTATCCAGCGTAAGCTAGTATACTAATTCCTGTCAAGAGGCAATTTTTGCTCAATATGGTGACTCGTTATTTTTGACAAAGAGCGGCAATGCGCCCAAAAATCCTGCTAACATAAAACTGATTATTGAAATGCCTCCGGAAACAAATAATATGGTATTTGAAGTTTTCTCATTTTTGAAAAAACCTGTAAATCCTTCCAGGCTTTCTCCGCTGGCAATGGCTTTTTCAGAAGCTTTTATAAATTCTTTAACAGAAGGATGAGAAGAATTTAAATTTTCAACAGATTGAAAATATTTTAAAGCTTTCCGGTGCTCTTTATTTTTGAAACTGTTTAGTCCTTCTCTCCAGGCAGAAGATAAATCACCCTGCTGGTTTTGTATATTATTTTTGGCCATTAGTTGTTTGAGTTCAGCCACATCACGCAAAAAATTAAAATTGCCGCTTTGACTGGTTACTAAAAAAGTGGCAATGCCGATAACCTGACCTTTTTGGTCAAAAGCCGGCCCGCCGCTGTTACCCCGGTCAATTGAAGCATCTGTCTGGATTATACTTTTGCCGGATGTATCCTGTTTGAGCGCGCTGACAATACCCCTGGTGACAGTAGGTTTAGTAGAAGTTTTATAGCTAATGGTTGCCTGAGGGTTTTGCCCGCCTTCCACCAAAGCAGGATAACCTATTACCACTATGTCCGAACCTTCCCTAAGGTTGTCTATGGTTCCAAGTTCTAATGCCGGAAAGAGGATTTTTTCTGAAGTTTTAATTTGCAGTAAAGCTACATCAGAAATTTCCGGATACTTCTTATTTATAATAGCATCATAAGAATATCGATTCGGGTAATTAAAATCCAACAGGTCGGCTGCAAAAGTAGTAGATGAAGGCAGTACAGAGTTAAGGTAATCCCTGCTGTTTATCTTCCCGGGATCGATTCCGATAGGTTCAATCCCTGCATTAACGTAATATTTTTCACCGCTTATATCAATGGAGATGATTTTTTGATTGACCAGCTTGAAAATTTCGCTCAAAAACCGGTCAAGATAGTGCGGATTCAAATTAACCTGACTGTAAAAATCCTCAAGAGCAGCCTGGGTAGGGTTTTGGCCGTTTGAAAGAAGGATTCCTTTGGTAAGGTCTAAAGTAAATGTTTTGCTGTCCCCAAAAAAAAGGTTATTTGTCAATCCTTCTTCAGGGTAAACTTTAACTACATGTCCGTTGGTAGCAACCACCCCTGTTTCGTTTACAATAAATCCCGACCCTTTTGCGATCCCGCATAAATTATATTTGGGTAAAGATAAACCGGAAACCTCAGGCTGCAGGTTAATAATATCCAGGCAATATGCGTGTATGATATTTACAATAGAAGGGCGGACCAGATCAACCAGTTCCATTGTTGTTAATAAATCAGCAGAGTTAGAAATGCCTTTGACTATTGGTGTGGTTCCTATACCAATTGATATATTTTGTAATAGATTGTCCAGATAATATTGACTATATCCTAAGTGGGGAAACCTCTTTTCCAGGATTAAGTATTGGTCATTGTTTTTGATAATCTGCCGGTAATAACTACTATTTTCACCCAGGACTTTTTCAGTAAAGGTTAAAAGATTTGAGGGTCTGCCGTTAAATTGAACCGATTCAATTTGAGCAGGGACAAGTGATAATTTTTTGATAATTTCATCGGTTAAACTATCCAAATTTTCTTTGCTTTCCCCCTCAATAATATCCAGCCTGGCAAAACCGTATTCTTTATTTAGATCAAATACCACCCGTGAGCCGAATGTTTCATCCGGTTGGGTTTGATAAGTCCATTGGCGTTTGTCATATGAAAGTTTGTACTTATTACCGGGTGAGACAAAGAGAGTGGTTGCATCCGGTTCAACATTAGGACTGCTTGCTTTTGACAGAAAAATTTGCGGCCTTTGCACAAGAGTTATAACGCTTACCATGCTGCTTAGTATGCCAAGCGTTAAAAATAAAGATATCAAAATTACTCTTTTTTCTTTGATAAAACCAACAAGTGTTGAGAATATGTCCATAAGCTATTTTGGAACCCAGATCCAGTAGCCGTCTGTGCTCCCTTGCGGACCTCCGACACTAGGCGCAGACAAACTTGCAGAAGAGGAGGCAAGTCTAGGAACAGGTGAAACCCAGGCTCCGGAAGCACCTGCCCGGCCTATGTTTTTAGAAACTAGCCCCAGGTCAAAAGTATTAATAAGTTCGTCTTTGTTCAAATCAGCATTTCCATTCCAGTTAGAAGATTTAGGAATTGATCCCAAAGCTTTTTGAACAATGGAATAATCGGCAGAATTGACAATATTATCGTCGTTTAAGTCTCCTGAGATTAAGTTTACCGGTTGGCCTTCATTTAAATTAGTAATATTAGGAGACATGGTAAATGCAGATTCTGTGGCAATCTGGGCAGACCCCTTTAAAAGCGCAGTATATCTTGAGCCGACAGTCAAACCTGCAAGTGATAATCCGGAGTATTCTCCCGAAGCCGGCAAATCAATGGTAAAATTTAGCAGAAATTTTGGATTTGCTGTTAAAGCTCCTTCCAGGATTCCCACAAACAGCCGGGTTGCCTGGTTGTTTTTGGGTCTGCCTTCCAGTACTGCTTTTAAAGATAAAGTGGGTCCATATGAGGTGGGCAGGATAGTATCAGGAGATGAGGAGGGTGAGGGAGAAGAGGTAGTTTCAGATCGGGCCGCAGAGGCGTTGAGTAATCCTTTTGCCGGAGAGGTAATTGTTTTTTTTGGGGTTTGTACTGTTGGTTTATTGTTTTTTTGCTCCTTGGCGCTGCTTGAAATATTTTGTTGTTGGGAAGCAAGATATGCTCCAACAGGAATTGAAAGCAGGATAAATACATAGACCCCTAAAAGCAGTTTTTGTTTGAAAGTAGAGAACATAATAAAAAGCTTAAAGCTCAAAGCGCAAAGCTCAAAACTACAGCGTAAAACTTAAAGCTTTTAGCTTTACGCTGTAACTTTACCTTTTGCACTTTACACTTTGCGTTTAATAATAGTGTATATTTAATAGAGGTAGTTATCAAGTTATGTTTAAGATTCTATTTAACACAATTTTGGGAATAATCTTAATTTATATCTGGTCGAGGTTTGTGGATATTCCCCAGATTATTTCAAATTTATCAAAAGTAAACCTGGTTTATTTGGGGCCGGTAATTTTTTTTATGCTGCTTTCTCCGCTACTTCGGGCAGTAAGGCTCAAGATATTTCTTTCAGAAATTACAAAAATAAAACTTCTGGATTTAATTTTTTTAAATGGAGCAGCCATGATGCTAAATTTTTTTATCCCTATAAGAGCAGGGGAGATTGTTAAAGGTGTTTATTTAAATACTCATTACAAACTGCCTTTAGGAAAATCAGTAATCTGGATATTTATAGATCGGTTTGTTGACTTTCTAGCAGTGCTATTCCTTTCCGTGGTTCTTTTCTTTATTATACCGATGATTGATCCTAGTATAACTTTTACCCCGAAGGGGCAAGCTTCGCTTATAATGGTTATAACGATTATACTAACCACAGCCCTGTTTTTAACGTACCTCACGGTTTATCAGGCAAGCCTTGCCGGGAAGTTGTTTAATTTTTTGCGCCATTTATTAATAGAAAAGCATATTAAGATATATTTTGATAAGTTCAGTAGTTTCATCTTAGACTCATTTTCAATCCTGAACAGGCATCCTAAAGATTTAAGTTTAATGGTCGGGATTACAGTTTTAGCATATGCAGCAGATGCAGCGATCTGGTATTTTAGCTTTATTGCATTGCAGGCAAACCAGAGTTTTTTGAAGATGTATTTAGGCCAGCTTTTGTCTGCTTTGACCTACCTTGTCCCGGCAGCGCCGGGGTATGTAGGTTCGGCTGAGGCTTCAGGATTGCTAATCCTGTCAGGCGTATTTGGTATTAATCCGGATTTAGCCTCAGCTATGACTGTTTTGTTTCATATAAGTTCAGCAATTTTTGTTTTATTTTTCGGTTTAGTGTCTGTTTATAGTCTAAAAATGAATATTGGGACACTGGTTAAAGTTTTGCGAAAAAAGAATTAGTTTAATTTAGGCTCTTGCTAAGATCGCTTTCAGAGTGTTGTTTGCTTTAATGATCCTGGCTATTTTTGGTTTGGGGGAAGCAGATATATTAATTATTTTGGGTAAAGACCGAGTTTAGACTGAAAAGGTTTTAAAGTTGCTGGCGAGATCCAAAATTAGGCTAAAAATTCTATCTGAAACAGGTCTTTTGATTTTATCATATCTGTCTAAAATGTCCTCAACCTGCTTTTTTAATAATCCCATCTCATCCGCCTGATATTCTGCAGGTCTAGCCCAAAGGAAAACATCCTTGGCATAACTATCAACTAATTCTCTTTCTGATATCGACCTTTTTCTTCCCCCAAAAAACTCTCTCATCAGTTGTTCTCTCATAAGTCGCTCCATAAAACCATTATGCGCTTCTCTCTCTGCGCTATCCACTTTTTCTTGTAAATCTTGCACCGCTTCCCGGGTAGCTTCCTTCAAAATCCCACTAAATCCTGACAAATCCAACCCTAAGTCAGGGGCATATTTAATAACAAAACTTAAAACTGCTTTTGTTTTCAGGTATGACCCTTGATTCTCCTCAGCTTTTTTTATCGCTTCCTTTAGCCAGTCACGCCTTAGTAAGTCAAGCTGTGAATGATCCACTAAACTCTCTTCTGCTCTTCGTTCTAAACTACCAACTCTGCTCAAATAAGTAGACATATCTTTCATATAATAGCGACTTTCCGTTTCTGGTGAGCCTACTCTCTTTTGAGCCAGCTCGAGGGTAGCGCCAGCCACTAATCGATGTTCTTCCCGCAATCTGTCTTCCAAGGAAGCTCTTTCTTTTTTAGTTGGCCTGGTATTTATAGCATTTGTTACTTCTTGTTTCCAAAAAGGAAACACTTCTTTTAAATAATCCAACTCTTTTGTTCGTGATTCTCTGCTTCGGGTACTGAAAAGAGGGTCTGAAGGATTTGGGTGTTTTTCTAATGTTTGAGCCAGCCACAGTTGCCTTTTTTCTGTTACCACTGGATCTGTGAATTGACGAAAGAAAGTGCGGCTATTAACACCATATCGCCTATATTTATCAATCACTTGCAATATTTCGGGCGCTGTAACCGGGATAAATAAGGTACGCATCTCCACCTCCAAGCCAACAAATGTTCCTCCTTGATTAGCAAGAAACACCCCATTTTTAAACTTAATTAATCCTCCCTGTACTCTTAATATTTCATCCTCCGGCCATGCTATACCTGATTGTTGATTTGGATTATGTATTTCCTCAGGAATATAAGGGGGAATATATGCGGAGCCACCGGTATTTCCCTCGAATTTTCTGCAAACTGCTTCAACTTTTAATAATTTGAGTACGTTATCTTTTTGGGAATCTCCCAAACTAGCTACATAATCACTCAAAGATTTTTCTCTGCCTACTCTGTTCATTTGGTGCATTTTAATATTATAAGATATGCTTGTCAAGTACAGCAAAGCAAGGCTAGATCAGTATTCTGTACAAAGTTACTACGGCCGTGTTATATTTGTAATATGTACAGGAAAAAGAGTTTGGCAAATTTAATCCTGTTGGTTTTGGAAAAATCAATTGATGGTTATGTCAGATTTGAGGATTTTGCTTACCATCATTACCGTTATCACTATGGTATTCCCGAGTTGAAAAAAGCTTCACTTGCGCAAGCTTTAAGAAGGCTTCGGGAAGGAGGTTTGGTTGAGTTGACCGGCGATGAAAAACTGGTTTACAGGCTGACCGATAAAGGTAGAGAAAAAGCATTGCTGGCAAGTTTTTTGCAGAATGATGAGAAATGGGATGGTAAGTGGAGGCTGGTCATATTTGATGTGCCTGAGAAAAGAAGAATAGCTCGGGATGTGCTGAGAAGAAAGCTGAAAGATTGGGGATTTGTAATTTTGCAGCAAAGTGTTTGGGGAATCAAGAAAAATTGCACCCAGGCTTTAAGGAGTTTTATTCAAAGTGTGGGGATAGAGGATTGGGTAATGGTAGTGGAATCAGACAACATTGGAAGATAGGTCTTGCTAAAACAAACTCACAACGGCCGTTGTGAGCAGGAATTTCAATCTTCCTTATAGGGGCCTCGAGCGTAATACATGAAAACAGGCTCCTGCGGCTTACCGGAAATATTCCGTTTATATCTATTGTATGCTCCTAAATACATCATTAAATAATCAAATTCATGTAAAAATGTTTCTTTGAGCGTGTTGGCACCTTGATGATTATGGTAAACCGAAAAGTTAGGCTCCGTGACAAAGCGGTATCCCTGCTTATACCAGTAAAAAGCCCAATCTTTGTCTTCTCCTCCACAAAACCACTCAGAGAAATCTTCATCAAACTGGTGTTTTTCCCACAATTCTCTTCTAACAGCTCCCGTAACTGTATTGAATAGGCCAATTCCATTTGCTAGCGAGATACTATTACGCCCCTGGATGCCGGATCTGATGATATTGGTTAATAGCTTAGAACGTAATAATTCCCAAGGTGTACGGGATACAGGATATTGAAAGCCGGAACATCCAGCCACTCTTTCGTCTGCAAAATGCCTGGTAGCACTTTGTAGCCAACCCGAAGAAACTGGTGTTGAGTGTCCGTTAGTTAAAACTGCAATGTTTCCTGTAGTATGCTCTATTCCTGTGTTGCAAGCAAAGGCATGATTATATGGTAACCTTGAATCTAAATTAATAATCTTATCAGTGTAATTTTGTGCAATTTCTAAAGTCCGGTCAGTAGAAGCGTTATCTATAACAATAATTTCATGAGGTTTTAGACTCTGATTAGCTATGGCAAGCAAGGTTCTTCCTATGGTAGATTCCTCATTTTTTGTTCTAACAACTACAGATGCTAAGGGAACTTCTGCGCGCATATAGAATTGTTTTTAGAGAGAACCTAAATCAAGTTTAACTGACGGCCCCATGGTGGGAGAGAGGGTGACTTTTTTGACCCGGGATTTTCCTAAAGTTTGCAGCAGGGTTTTGATATTGGCTATTAACTCTTCGCTGGGCTGGTCTAATTTACCGATGGCCATGTGTATAACAGGGGCCTTGCTTTCTGTTTTATATTCTGTTTTTCCTGATTGAAACCCTTCAACTGCTTTTTTTAAATCCTGGGTAATAGTGCCGTTTTTCGGGTTGGGCATCAAACCTCTGGGTCCTAAAATCCGGGCAACTCTGGCAAGTTTTGGCATCCATTCCGGAGTAGTGACTACTAAATCAAAATCAATTTTACCTTTGTTAATTTCCTCAATAGTTTCATCGGTGCCAGCTTTTATAGTGTCATCCTGAGCGTTAGCGAAGGATCTCTCAACTTGTTTGAGACTCGCATTCTCGAGAGATTCTTCACTTCGCTTCGCTTTGTTCAGAATGACAGAGGAGAAAGTATCAGCATCTTTTCCAAAGGCTAATATGCGTAATTTTTTACCGGCAGCAAAAGGCAGAGAGACCAAACCGCGGATTCCTGTTTGAGAAGTATTTATGTGTGCTTCCAGGGTAGCGTTGAATTTAGTATAGGAAAGCTTTTTTACTGTATCAACAGCTTCATTGATTGGATAAACCTTATTTCTGTCCAAATCTTTGGTAATTTCCTGGTATTTTTTGCCTCTGGGCTTGGCCTTTCCTAGTTTTTGAGCCTTTTTCTCCTTTGCCATGCTGGCCTGCCTGCCGGCAGGCAAGGCTTGTCCAGAATCTTCTTGTTTTGATTCTGGTGTCGCGGAGTTTACACTGAGCGAAGTCGAAGTGCTCCCCAGAATGACAGGCTTGGAAGTTTGCTCAACTTCACTGATTGCTTTGACGACTTCAGACTTTGCTCGCTCCCGCTTCTCTTTATTAGAATCTTTGATCTTTGATTTTTGATCTTTGACTTCAGCCTCTGGCTGCGAATCATCAATAATTTTTACTTTTGGTCTTCCCATATAATTAATTCAAAATCCAAAATGCAAAAGTCAAAATTACAAGTTAAAATTTAAAAGTCCCGCATGGCGGACTTCCATACTTTTGAATTTTACCTTTTGACTTTTAACTTTGTACTTTTACTCCCATACTTCTGGCAGTTCCTTCTACCACTTTCATAGCAGCTTCAACGTTTTTAGTATTTAAATCAGGTAATTTAGCTTCGGCAATAGCTTTTACTTGAGCTTTTGTCAATTCTCCAACCGGTGCTTTTAAAGCAGTGCCTGATCCTTTTTCTAAATTTAAGGTTTTTTTAATCATTTCAGCAACAGGCGGCTCTTTGGTAATAAATGAAAATGTCCGGTCTTCATAAACCGTAATCACCACCGGCAAAATGTTACCCTTTTTGTCAGCCGTTTTGTCATTAAAAGCTTTGACAAACTCCATAATAGGCAAACCGTGTTGGCCTAAAGCTGGCCCCACAGGAGGAGCAGGGGTAGCAGTGCCTGCAGGAATATTAAGTTTTATTAATGTTTTAATCTTTTTTGCCATGATTTATCTCCAGTTTCCACTCATTCTTCTATCAAGGTAGTGCAGGTAAGAGACTGCACCAGTTAAAATAACAGCTAATGCGACATCTCCATTTCTGGTTATACTGATGATTGATGCTATTGCAGCACCATCAAGAAATCCCTGACTTATTGCTATTGGAGAGAATGGTGTTTTTCTTGGTACCACACAGTTCCAAACATCAAGAGGCACCTCTGATGATCTTCTTATAATATTTCCTAATGGTTTAATTAATTCTTTCATAATGTTCTTTTGTCATTCCTGCGAATGCAGGAATCCAATTAACCATTTGAGGTTGGTTTTTAATTGGATCCCGACATTCGCTCGCCTCGCTGAAGCTTCGGCGAAGCGGGTCGGGATGACATCAAATCTTTTTAATTTGCAAGAAATCTAATTCTACTGGTGTTTCGCGTCCAAATATAGATACCAGCACCCGGACTTTGCCTTTTTCTTCATCAACAGAGTCAATTTTACCGATAAAATCTGCAAAAGGACCATCCACAATTTTTATTGTATCGTTTGCAGAAAAGACTTGTTTGTACATCGGAGCCTCGGATTGGGTAAATTTAACAATGGTTTGCACTTCTGATTCAGAAATAGGAGTTGGTTTGTTGCCCATGCCAACAAAAGATGTGACTCCCTGGGTGGTCCTGACAGCCAGCCAGGAAATATCATCTAAAACCATCTTTACCAGAATATAACCGGGAAAGATTTTTTCTTTAATATTTACCTTTTTGCCTGATTTTATTTCAATTTTTTCCTGCATGGGAACTAAAACTTCGAGAATCTTATTTTCCAGGTGCTCAGATTCAATTCTTTGCTTTAAAGTGTGAGCTACTTTGTTTTCGTGTCCGGAATAAGTATGCACCACATACCATTTGGCATTGGGGTTATCTTTTTTCTTGTCATCCTGAGGCGTAGCCGAAGGATCTCCAGATTCATTCTGGTTTTCTGATTCTGAATCTTGAGATTCCTCGCTGTCGCTCGGAATGACAGAAGAATCATTTTCGTTTTCTGATTCAACTTTTTCTTTAGTTTCCTCTGGTGCAGTTTCTTCAGTTGTTTCCGGTTCAGGATTTGCTTCAGATTCATCAGCCGGAGTGCCGGAATTTTCCGGTGCGTTAGATCGCTTATTTATCTCAGACTCTGAGTTATCAGAGTTTTCTGAAGCTTCTTCATTTTTGATCTTTGATCTTTGATCTTTGGTATTACTATTATTGTCCATAGTTTTTTAATAAAAATGCTGTAAAGGCAGTCAAAATATAATCTAACCCTCCCAAAAAAAGTCCTACTGCTACAGCTACAATGATAACTAAAATAGTGTAGCGGACAGTTTGTTCCCGGCTGGGCCAGGCGACTTTTCCTAACTCTTCTTTTACTTCTATAATAAAATTAAAGATATTAGGCATAAAATTTGGGCATTAAAAATCCTCCTAATTTTAGCTTATAAAATCAAGCTTGCTTATTTTGGAGGAACTTTGTCAAGATACAATCATCTTGACTGATTGTAT
>JACPEY010000068.1 GCA_016183245.1 Candidatus Daviesbacteria bacterium | reverse complement strand
GTCTCGCTCAGGGACTCCAGATAAAATGCCGGTTGGTGAAATTGGTGGTCCTGACTCTGAAGTTTTTTATGAATTTACCCAGACAGAGCATGACTCCAAATATGGAAAAAAATGCCATCCAAATTGTGAATGCGGCAGGTTTTTAGAGATTGGTAATTCTGTCTTCATCCAATACAAAAAGACAGAAGATGGCAGCTTAGAGGAGTTGCCGCAAAAGAATGTGGATTTTGGCGGAGGGTTGGAGAGATTAACTGCAGCAGTAAATAATACTCCGGATATCTTCCAAACAGACCTGTATCAATCAATAACTGATGCGATCGTACAAGTTATTGATAAAGAATATGGTAGCGACAATGAATTTGACATGAGGGTAATTGCCGATCATATGAAAGGAGCGACATTTTTAATTCTTGATGGAGTGATCCCTTCTAATAAATTGCAGGGTTATGTTTTAAGAAGATTATTGCGCCGTTCGGCAGTAAAAATGAGACATTTAAATAAAGAAATAGCCTTAAATTCCCTTAGTAAACTAGTTCCGGTTATCTTAAAAATCTATGAGAAAGATTCAGAGGTCGAGATGGTGGAGCAGGTGGTTAATGATGAGATGAGCAGGTTTTCTAAAACCTTAGACCATGGCCTGAAAGAAATCGGCAAGATTGAGAATATTGATGGCAAAAAGGCTTTTGATTTGTACCAGACTTTTGGATTCCCCTTTGAGGTGACTGAGGAATTATTCAGACAAAAAGGACAAGAAATTGATCGGGAGCAATTTAAAAAAGAATTTGAAAAACATAGAGAATTGTCTAGAACTGCCTCAGCTGGAATGTTTAAAGGAGGGTTGGCAGATCAATCTGAAATAGTCACTAAATACCATACTGCCACTCACCTGTTGCATCAGGCTTTGAGGGATGTTTTGGGTCCGCAGGTTTTTCAAAAAGGATCCAATATTACAAGCGAGCGTTTAAGGTTTGATTTCTCCTACGACAAAAAGATGACGGATGAGGAAATAAAGCAGGTGGAGGATCTTGTGAATAAAAGAATTGAGGAAGATCTAAAAGTAGACCGGAAAATTGTTTCTCCGGATGAGGCTAAAAAGATTGGTGCCATTGGCTTGTTTGATGAAAAGTATGGTATGGAGGCAAGTATTTACGGGGTCGGGCCGGGGTTTGCTTTGGATCCAAATTCTAAAGATAAACGGGAGCGTGCAGGTTATTATTCTTTGGAATTTTGCGGCGGGCCGCATGTTGAGCACACTGGAATAATCGGTAAGATAAACCGTGGGACTATTTTGCAGGGCAAAATTAAAATTACCAAAGAAGAAGCGGTTTCTGCAGGTATCCGGAGAATCAGGGCACAAATTGTGGCATAGTAAAAGTATTTTGTGTTAAGATAAACTTGTAAGGCCCCTTTTCAGGCAATAATTTTTATGAGTTTTTTAAATAAACTGACTGCCTCTTTGCCGTTTGGAAAGAAGGAAGAGAATAAAGAATATTTTTTTGCAGTAAATATCGGGGTTGAGCAGCTTGCTGCTGCCCTTTGGATTATAGATGGCAAAGAGTTAAAGATTCTGGAAACAGCCGCCCAGAGTTATTCCTCAAATGAAGAAATTGTATCCACCCTGGACAAGCTTTTGGACCAGGTAATAGGGTTAAAAGAGATTGAACCGCAAAAAATTCTTTTCGGCGTGCCTAATTCCTGGATTTTAGATGATAACCTAAAAGATGAATATTTAAAACTTCTTCGTAACCTGGTTAAGGAACTTGAGTTGACACCGATGGCTTATGTAGCAACAAGCAATGCTCTGGCGCACTTTTTGGAAAAACAGGAAGGTGTCCCGACAACTGCAATTTTAGTTGGCTTTGAAGATAAGCATTTAACAGTGACAGTTGTTAGGGCAGGTAAACCTGATGGTGTAAAAGTTATTATAAGAGGAGAAAATTCCGGTTCTGATATAGAAAAAGCCTTGCTTACATTTACCGATGTTGAGACCCTGCCTTCCAAGATTTTGATTTACGGTTCGTCATCCGGAGAATTAAAAAGCCAGCTGGCATCTTTTTCCTGGATGTCAAAACTTTCTTTTTTGCACTTTCCCAAAATAGAGGTTTTAACGGATAATATTGAGATTAAAAGTGTCTGTTTGGCCGGAGGGTCTGAAATAAATGAAAGTATTTCATATTCAGATCAACCGGTGAAAAAGCAGGTGGAACGGTTGAATATTTTGGAGGAAGATGCCGGGATTTCAGATAAGTCAGAAGATCAGATTTCCGGTACTCTGCCCTCATCTGATATATCTGATTCTGAGGATCCTTTTGAGTCTGCTAAGCAGGACAACTTTGGATTTATGGTAGGGGATGTGGCAAAGCAAAATCAAAATGATTTTAGTTCAGAAGAAACCGAAAGTGAGGTGGCGGGAGGAACAGGATTGGTACCGCCGCAGGAGCATGCTCTGGACATTGATGATTTTGAACAAGAAACTTCATTGCCGGCCAAACCTGCAAAGGCAGCAAAGAAATTGAATTTTAAAAGATTTATTCCCGGAAGCTTTACCACACTTATCCTTTTATTGGGGGTAATTATCAGCATTGTCTTAATTGCAGGCGCTTATTTGTTTTTGCTCAAAGCAGATATAAAGATTTTTGTAGAACCCAAAATTGTGGAAAAAGATGCCCAAGTTGTGGCTGATCCCAACCAAAAAGCTGTTGATGAAGAAAAGAAAATAATTCCCGGCCAAGTTGTTAATGTGGAAGTATCCGGCTCGGCCAAAGATAGCGCTACAGGCAAAAGACAAATTGGCGATCCTGCCAAAGGAACAATTATTGTTTATAACAAAACTTCGGATTCGCAATCTTTAAGTAAAGGAAGCCAAATGAGCGGTCCAGGAGGAGTTAAGTTTACTTTAGATGTAAGTGTAAATATAGCTTCCCAATCAGCCAGTGATAGCGGAATTACTTTTGGAAAAACCAATGCTACAGTTACGGCAGTTGCAATTGGAGCAGACGGGAATTTGCCATCCGGATCTGATTTTATAGTTGCAGGTTTTTCAAGCGACAAACTGGCTGCGAAATCAGAGGGTAATTTTTCGGGAGGCACTTCTAAAGATGTTACTGTTGTTTCTTCTGAAGATCAGCAAAGATTGCTGGCTAAACTATCCTCAGATTTGCGAAAACAAGGCCAACAAAAATTGCAGGAAAAATATCCCAACAAAAAAATCCTGGAAGAAGCTTTGTCTGAAAGCACTACGAAAAAAAGTTATAGCAAAAATATCAACGATCAGGCCGGTGAATTTTCCCTTAATATGACTGTAAATTATAAAGGAACAGCGTTTGATGATGCAGATTTAAAAACAATTGTTTCGAAATTAGTCACTACACAGGTGCCTGACGGTTTTCGGATTGATCTTTCAGATACAGAAACTCAGGCCGATGTTTCAAAGCTTGAAAAAGACGGGAAGCTAATATTTTTAGCAAAATTTAGGGCAAAACTTTTGCCAAAGATTGATACGGATAAAATTTTAAACCAAATTAAGTTTAAAGATCCTTCTCAGGCGATGGACATTATCAAGGGGATGGATAATATTTTAGGCTCTGAAATTAAAATTACCCCCAGTTTACCAGGTCCTTTGCAGCGTTTGCCGATACTTTCAAAAAATATCAAAATTGAGGTAGGGCTTAAATGATTACGGTTTTAAGGCGGTCTCCGGGCAAACTTCTTGCGCTGGGATTTTTGTCAATAGGAACAATTATCCTGATGCAGGTGGTTTTACCGGTAGTTTCCTTTCAGGTTTGGCAGTTGCAACAAAGTTATCAGAGCCAGGTTTTGGTTAGCCCCAAAAGGACAAATGAGAGGGTGTTGGGGATTTCAGTTCAAAACCGGGACAATTTTCCGGCTTTTGTTTCTTTAAACTCAAGGGAGACTCAACCTAACTATACTAAATTTAGCGTGTCTATTCCAAGATTTAAAATTGAAAAGTCAGAAGTGTTGGTTGATAGCAATGATTTATCGCAAGGCTTAGTACACCTTCCAGGCTCTGCTTTGCCGGGTGAAAAAGGCAATGTATTTATTTCCGGCCACTCGGCATTAAGTTCTCTTTTTGCGTTGAAAAGCGCGCCTTTTGCCAAATTGCCTGATTTAAAAAAAGGAGATCAGATTATTATTGAGGCTTCCGGATCAAAATTTGTTTACGAAGTGTCAGGTTTTAAAGTAGTTGATCCATCGAACTTATCAGTTTTGGTGGCGCCGGATGATCGGGGAAGGTATGTTTCACTCATGACTTGTGTGCCGCCAGGGTTAAATTTTAAACGGTTGGTTGTTTTGGGCAAGATGATCTGATGAAATATTTAGGGATTGATTTTGGTTTAAAAAGAATTGGTTTGGCTGTCTCTGAAGGCGAAATGGCTTCCCCCTGGAAAATTCTAGAAGTTCGAGGGTTTTCTGATGCTGTAGATAAAACTTCCAAAATAATTAAAGATAATAGTTTTGATAAAATCGTGATTGGTTTGCCGGAAGGAGAAATGGGTAAAAATGTCATCGGGTTTATTAAGGCTTTGAAAAAAAGAGGGTTTGAAGTAGAAACTGCGGACGAGACGTTATCTAGCAAAAAGGCTTTGGAGGTGATGATAGAGCAGGGTGTCAGGCGAAATAAACGCCGCGAAGAAGATGCTTATTCTGCTGCAGAAATTTTACAGCAGTTTTTGGATAATCTATGAAAAAAATTATAACGGTTTTAATCTTTATAATTATTATAATTTTTTTAGCAAAAGGCTGGTGGGAAAGTCAGCTTGGTCCGGTATCTTCGGGTCAATCTACGAAAGTTTTTGTAATAAACAAGGGAGCTGGTGTATCAGAAATTGCCAGAAAGCTCAAAGATGACGGTTTAATAAAATCAGAACTAGCCTTTAAAATTTACATCAGGCAGAACAACCTTACCAATAAACTCCAGGCAGGTTCATATAAGATATCTCCTTCTATGTCTGTTCCGGAAATCGCAAAGAAAATGCAATCCGGCAGCGAAGATGAGTGGGTGACTTTGATAGAGGGGTGGCGGATAGAAGAAATGGCCGAAAGATTAAATCAGCAGTTGGGAATAAATAAGAGCCAATTTTTGAAAAACGCCAAAGAGGGTTATATGTTTCCCGATACATATCTTTTTCCAAAAGAAGCCACTATTGAATATATAACCAGTACTTTGAGGAAAACTTTTGATTCCCGTTTCGCTGATGATTTACGATCAAAAATTAAATCCCAGGGGTTGACTGAGGTGCAGGGAGTAATTTTGGCTTCAATTGTGGAAAGGGAAGCACGTTCTGATAATGTCAGAAAAATGGTGGCATCAATACTTCTGAAAAGATATAAAATCGGGATGGCCTTAAATGCGGATGCTACTTTGCAGTATGCTTTGGGATACCAAAAAGAAGAGAAAAGCTGGTGGAAAAGGCATTTAACCCGTGAAGATAAAAAGGTAGACTCCCTTTATAATACTTATCTTTATGCCGGTTTACCTCCGGCACCTATTGCCAACCCATCTGTTTCTTCCCTGAAAGCTGTGGCTGATGCAAATCCTTCTACTCCTTATCTTTATTACTATCACGACTCAAAGGGAAATTCCTATTATGCCAGCACTTTGGAAGAACATAATCAAAATGTAGCAAATTATCCATGATATGTATAAGTTTTGGGGGAAAGTCAGAAGACACAGTCAAAGAGGCAAAAAGTTAGGGTTTCCTACTGCTAACATAAACCTCACAAAAGATATTCCCGAAGGTATATATATTTCCAGGACTAAAATTGAAGACAGACAATATTCCTCGTTGACCTTTATTGGCCAAGCCAAAACTTTTCATGAAAAAAAATTCCTGGCTGAAACTTATATATTGGATTTTGATCAAGATATCTATGATAAATGGATTTCTGTGAAACTGATAAAGAATATCCGCGGAAACAAAAAATTCAATTCTGCAGAGGATTTAATAAAACAAATGAAAAAAGATGAGCAGGAGGCAAGAGGATATTTTAATTTAAGATCAATTTAGTCAATAACTTATACGATCGTACATCATATTGTTATAACTAAAGCTAATGGGGTGGCATTAGTTAAATGACCGCATCAGAAAATTTTCATTCATTGTGTTTACAGTAAGACTAGGGCTATACTTAATTTAATGGAAAAACAAAAAGGATTAGCTCCAATTTTAATTGTCCTTTTAATTGCCTTAGTAGTTGGTGGATATTTAATTTACCAAAAACAGATAAAGCCTGTTGTTATTCCTCAACAAACTTCAGAACCTTCCTCAACAAATGTCAGTCCTACACCGACTGATGTCGGGGAAACTGCTAACTGGGAAACATATGAGAATGAATTGGGTTTTAGCGTAAAGTATCCAACAACCCTTGATGTAAAATCTAGTCAAGATTACCTAACTATTAATGACCCAAAAACCTTTCAAGTAAATGGTTGTGTGGTTCGAAATAAATTAAGGATTGAGATGTATGTACAGAAAAGTGATGAAGGTTCTTGGAAGCAAATTGTAGATAAAAGAGTAAATGATCCTACATATCATCTTAGCGATTCAAAAACTATTAAGGTAGGTGGATTAGACGCATTGAGATCCAAATATATTTTGAATAAGTGCACAGATTCTGAAGTTGTTCTGTTATTGTTTAAAGGGTTTTTAATTGAAATATCTAAACATCCTTTAAATTCCGAAGAAAATAGCATCTTTGATCAATTTCTTTCCACCTTTAAATTTTTGGATCAAAATCAAATAAATAACATTTCTGCAGACGATTCGCTATCAATTAAAAAAGCAGTATTCTTGCTTCCTAGAATTAATATGAGCTTGGATGATAATAATGCATTGTTTGCAATTGATCAGTATGATGGAATATATGCTGTAGGAAGAGGAGGAAAAATAGGTAGCGGATTTGCATGGGGTGCAACTAAAGTTAATAGCCGATGGATTATTGTCTATGTGGAACAAGAACTTCCAAAATGTAGCGACTTAGACAAATATAGCTTTCCCAAAAGCATGATTTCTAGATGTAATAATACTAAGGGCGTTGAGGTAGCCAGATAAAATTATTTTCCAAATCCTTTTCTCTTTTAGATTCGATTAAGATTTACCCTGAGTTTATCGCACTTCGACCTTACTCACCTTACTCAGTGCGACCCTGAACTTGTTGAAGGGTCGAAGGGTTCACTACAAGTAAATTTACCTAATGATAAAATAGTCCATGATCGTGGTATGTTTTGTCGCAAAGCAAATAACATAAACTTAGACGGCCGTATCAAAGTTTGTGATCAAGATTGCTATCTCTTTGACTGGTTCGATTGCACTCACCACAGGTTCGCTCAGGATAAACTGACTCGTAAGCAACAGAGAAAATTTGCGTAGCCGTTCAGGATTTAACAAAGACCTGTCATTCTGACCCTGCACCATACGGTGCGGGGGAAGAATCTCTGAACACCGATTTCATCGAGTGTCCTCGACAAAGTCGGGATTTGTTTCAGACGCTCATTCGCCCGCTTCGCCGACTCATCGAGGCGAGTGCGAGATCCTTCCCCGCCCTCACTGCCTCCGGCTGGGAGGCGGGTCAGGATGACAAAGTTTTGAAAACTACTGGGCACTTACAAATTTGCCACTTGACGGATGATGTAATTCATGGTAAATTAAGGCCAATTGAATACAAAAAATAAAGGCGTACGAGTACGTATGCTTTTCTTTGTTGATCCCACCAGGTAGGTAAATCTGTCCGTTACCAATTTGGGGAAAAAGGCCATCTACTAATGTTGTTAAACTCATCTAACACAATAGAAAAAACGCGTAAATATTGGAGCAAAGCACCCTCGCTTGTTCCTGAACTTAATTTAATTCAAATTCAACTGGATTCATATAATTGGTTTTTAAAAGAAGGAATTTCTGAAGTGCTCGCAGAAATTTCTCCTGTTGAGGACTTTACAGGTAAGAACTGGACCCTGGAACTGGGGTCTTTTTATTTTGGTAAATCTAAATATACTGCTGACCAGGCCCGGGAAAAAGGCGTGACGTTTGACGCTCCTTTGAAAATAGAGGCAATCTTAATTAATAAACAAACCGGACAAAGATATAAACAAGACGTATTTTTGGGAGATATTCCTCAGATGACTGATAAAGGAACATTTATTGTCAATGGAGTGGAAAGGGTAATTATTAATCAACTTGTCCGTTCGCCGGGAGTATTTTTTCAGGCAACAGATGATCCGATAACCGGAAAAAGACTTTTTTCTGCTGAAATCCGTCCATACCGTGGTTCCTGGCTTGAGTTTTCTGTGACAAGAGGCGGGGTTTTAACTGCCAAAATTGACAGAAGGAGAAAATTTGCCGCAACTACCCTGCTTCGGTCATTGGGATTTTCCGAAAATGAATCAATTACCGAACTTTTCAAAGATGTTGATACCGGCGAGGATAAATTCATTGAAGCAACTTTGGCAAAAGATCCTACAAAAACTTCTGAGGAGGCGCTACTGGAAATCTTTAGAAAAATGCGCCCGGGTGATCCGGTAGTTTTAGATAATGCCAAATCTTTGCTTGACGGAATGTTTTTTAACGCCAGGCGTTACAACTTAATTAAGGTAGGCAGGTATAAAATCAATAAAAGACTGGGTTTGGATTTACCCAATACCCCCGAAAATTGGATTTTAACAAAAGACGATATAATTGCTACCTTAAAGTATCTTATTAAGTTAAGCCAAGGAGAGGGTAAGTTAGATGATATAGACCATCTGGCTAACAGGCGTGTCAGGTGTGCCGGAGAATTGGTTCAGCAAAATGCTTTCAGGATCGGAGTTTTAAGACTTGAGAGGATTATTAAAGAGAGGATGAGTTTAACAGCTGCTGATGCTGAGGTTTCACCTGGCGGACTCATTAATGCCAAACCTGTGATTGCTGCAGTGAATGAATTTTTCCGTTCTTCACAACTATCTTCTATTTTGGACCAGGTTAACCCTTTATCAGAATTAGATCATTTAAGGAGGCTTTCTGTTATGGGGGCAGGAGGTATTACCAGGGACAGGGCTTCTTTTTCTGTCCGCGATATTAACCATTCCCAATATGGCAGGATTGATCCGATCAGGTCTCCGGAAGGACAAAACATTGGTTTGGTGACCTATCTGGCGCTTTATGCCCGGATTAACGAGTATGGATTTTTAGAAACCCCTTATAGAAAGGTGGTAATGCTGCGCGGCAAGCCGAAAATTGCTGATGATATTGTTTATTTTACGGCTGATGATGAAGAAGACTATAATATCACCGAGGCTACTGTGAAAACTGACGATAAAGGGTATATTTTGGATGAAAGAGTGCCGACGCGTTTTCAGGGTAGCTTTTTTGAAGGCCCGGCCAAAGATATCTCCTTAATTGATATTTCCCCGCAACAGATTTTTGGTACCAGTGCATCTTTGATCCCGTTTTTGGCAAATGATGATGCTAACCGTGCTTTAATGGGCACTCAAATGCAGTGTCAGGCAGTGCCTCTTCTTAGGCCGTCTGCGCCTGTTGTTGGGACAGGCATGGAGAGAGTAGTAGCTGACAATATGGGCAGGGTGGTTCGGGCTGTGGCAGACGGAACTATAAAGTATGTTGATGGGAAAAAACTAATTCTTTCAACAAAAGGCGGAGAGTTGCGTTATGAAATCAGAAAATTCGTTCATTCGCCGCAAGGGACTTGTTATTCACAAAGGCCGGTGGTGAGTGTCGGGGCAAAAGTTAAAAAGGGTGATCTCTTGATTGACGGGGCAGCCTGCGAGAATGGAGAGTTGGCCCTGGGACAGAATTTGCTGATTGCTTATATGAGTTTTGACGGGCTTGGATATGAGGATGCTATTGTGATTTCAGACCGGCTGGTAAGGGAAGATGCTTTAACTTCAATTCATATTGAAGAATATGAAGTTGATGTGGTGGAAACCAAACTGGGGCCGGAGGAGTTAACTTCCGACATTCCGAATGTATCTGAAGAGGCGCTCATAAACTTGGATGAAAAAGGGATCGTCAGGATCGGGGCAGAAGTGGGGCCAAATGATATTTTAGTCGGTAAAGTTCAGCCTAAAGGTGAGACAGAACTGACTGCTGAAGAAAGGTTGCTGCGGGCTATTTTTGGGGAAAAGGCTAAAGAAGTGCGGGATACATCTTTGAGGATTCCTCACGGAGAAAGAGGTACGGTAATTGGGGTACAGATACTGTCCCGGGACGAGGGAGATGAGCTGGATACCGGCACTTTGATGAGAATTAAAGTCAAAGTAGCACAAATGAGGAAAGTTACTGAGGGGGATAAGTTAGCAGGCCGACACGGAAACAAAGGGGTTATTTCCAAGATTGTTCCTGCTGCTGATATGCCTCATCTTGAGGATGGAACTCCGGTTGATATTATTATTTCTCCTCTCTCGGTTTTATCTAGGATGAACTTAGGTCAGCTTCTCGAGACACATTGGGGTTTTGCAGGTAAAAAATTGGGCTATAAAGTTGCCGCGCCGGTTTTTGAGAAAATCCCGGAAGAAAAATTAATTGAAGAATTGAAAAAGGCCGGATTCCCTGCTGACGGTAAAGTGCAGCTTTTTGACGGCAGGACCGGAGAGCCGTTCGGCAATACAATCGTGGTCGGTATAAATTACATCCTTAAACTCATCCACATGGTTGAGGAAAAGATTCATGCCCGTTCCACTGGTCCTTATTCCCTGGTTACCCAACAGCCTTTGGGTGGGAAAGCCCAAATGGGAGGACAGCGTTTGGGAGAGATGGAAGTTTGGGCACTTGAAGCATATGGGGCTGCGCATATTTTGCAGGAGATGTTAACTATAAAATCTGATGATGTGGTAGGCCGGGCCAAGGCCTTTGAAGCAATTGTTAAGGGAATTGATATTCCCCAGGCTTTAATCCCTGAATCTTTTAAAGTGTTAGTTAAAGAATTGCAAGCCTTGGGTCTAAATGTTGAGACGCTTGGCGCTAAAGTTATCCAAGCGCAAGAAGCTGAGGAAAAACCAGAGGTGGCTGCTGAAGTTGCCCAACTTGAGGAAGCGCTGGAAATGAAACCAACTGGCAGCGAACAGGAACTTGAAGCTGAAGGTAGCGCTTTTGAAGTAGTAGATGCAAGTGCTTTAGATAAAGAAAAAGAGGAAGGAGAGTAGAAATTTATTATGAATGATTTACTTGATTTTGAAAGTTTAAGATTAACCGTTGCTTCGCCGGAGCAAATCCGAAGCTGGTCCTTTGGTGAAGTGAGTAAACCTGAAACGATTAATTATCGCACCTTAAAAGCAGAAAAAGATGGTTTATTCTCAGAAAACATTTTTGGTCCGACCAAAGATTATGAATGTTACTGCGGTAAGTACAAAAGGATCAGATTCCGTGGAGTAATTTGCGATAAGTGCGGAGTTGAGGTTACACAAAGCAAAGTCAGGCGCGAACGGATGGGTCATATCAATTTGGCCTCGCCTGTAGCACATTCATGGTTTGTCAAAGGCGCACCTTCAAAATTATCTTTGGTGCTTGATATCTCGCCTAAAAATCTGGAGGCAGTAATCTATTTTGCCTCGTATTTAGCAACTAGTGTTGATCCAGCCGGTAAAACTGAGACATTGGGAAAATTAGATAAAGATTTACAAGAAAAAATTGCCTCTTCCAGGGAAACTTTGGAAAAGAATATTAAATCACTGGAAAGCAGTCTTAAAAAAGACCTGGTTGATTTAAAAAAGAAAAAAGATGCCGAAAAGTTTGAACTGGAAGCACAAGAACAGGAGCTCAAAAGTCGGGCTGAAATTCAAAAACTGAGGGATAATCTGGTTGCAGAGATTGGCACTTTGGAGGGAATTTTTAAAGCAGTTTCGGATCTGGTCAAAAGCGTTGTACCGTTAAAACTTCTGTCAGAAGAGGAATACTTCAAACTTTCTGAATATGGGGTTTCAGATTTTGTCGAAGTCGGGATGGGAGCAGAAGCTTTCCTGGAAGTCCTGCAAAAATTAGATCTGGATAAATTAGCGGCAAATTTGCGCGAGGAAGTTAGGAAATCCACAGGACAAAAGCATATAAAAGCCACCAAAAGACTAAGGGTCATTGAAGGAATGCGTTCATCCGGGATTTCCCCTGCCTGGTTGATTTTACGGGTATTACCTGTTTTACCTCCTGATCTCCGGCCAATGGTGCAGCTTCCCGGGGGCAGATTTGCAACTTCGGATTTAAATGATCTTTACAGAAGGGTGATTAACAGAAATAATCGTTTGAATAGACTGATTAATTTAGGCGCTCCGGAAATTATTTTACGAAATGAAAAACGCATGCTGCAGGAAGCTGTTGATAGCTTAATTGATGCGACCTCCCGTACTTCCAGGAGAGGTGGTCCGGCCACTACCCACGTACTGCGGTCTCTTTCTGACATGCTGCGGGGTAAACAGGGAAGGTTTAGACAAAACCTTTTAGGTAAAAGAGTTGATTATTCCGGAAGATCAGTGATTGTGGTGGGGTCAAAATTGAAGCTTGATCAGGTAGGTCTTCCTAAGGAAATGGCGCTGGAGATGTTTAAGCCGTTTGTTTTGCGCGAAATGATTGCAAGGGGATTGGCATCTAATGTTAAAGGAGCGAAAAATGTGTTGGAACTTCGTCCTTCAGAGGTTTGGGATATTTTGGAAGAGATTATTACCGGACACCCGATCCTTATCAATCGCGCACCTACTTTGCACCGTTTGGGCATACAGGCTTTTTATCCGATTTTGGTTGATGGTAATGCAATAGCTATCCATCCTTGTGTTTGTGCAGGATTTAATGCTGATTTTGACGGAGACCAAATGGCAATTCATGTGCCGCTATCTGCTGATGCTCAGGAAGAGGCGAAAAACTTGATGATGGCCAAAGAAAATATCTTTGGTCCGGCTAATGCCCAGCCAATTATAGTGCCAAACAGAGAGATGGCTTTGGGCTGTTATTACCTGACTTCGTTTGAAGAAAATCAAAAAGAAGGAGATTTGAAGTTTTTTGACATGACAGAAGATGCTATCCGGGCTTATAGAATAGGCAAGATTGGTATTCAACAAAAGATTCAAGTTCGGATAAGTAGCGAGGTGCTGGAAACATCGGTCGGCAGAATCCTGTTTAATGAAGTTCTGCCTGCCAAGATGCAATTTATGAATTCAGTTATTAAAGGATTTACGATCCGTGACATAGTACTTAAGTCTATGGAAACCCTTGGTAAAGAAGAAACAACGCAACTTATTGATAATATTAAAGCCATAGGTTTTTGGGGAGCAACAATTGCCGGTATTTCCATCTCGGTTTTTGATGCTAAAGTTGTACCTGATAAGCAAAAATATCTGGATAGAGCAGGAAAAGAAATCGAAGAAATTGAGAAAAATACTGCCAAAGGTTTAATTACTCCACAGGAAAAGTCACAGCTTTCACAAATGGTGTGGATTAGAACAACTGAGGAGCTTGCAAATGCGACCTGGGATCATTTAGGTCCAAAAAATCCGATTAGAATGATGGTGGAAGCAGGGGCCAGGGGTTCCAGGGATCAGGCGAAACAATTGTCTGCCATGCGGGGTTTGTCTACTGATCCAACCGGTAAAATTGTGGAACTTCCCACAAAATCAAATTACAGGCAGGGGTTATCCGTGTTTGAATACTTTACTTCAGCCAGAGGTGCCAGAAAAGGTGTGGCAGACAAAGCTTTGAAAACAGCAGATGCAGGGTATTTGACCAGAAGATTGGTTGATGTGGCTCATGATGTAATCATCAGGATGGAAGATTGTAAAACTTCGGAAGCGCTTTCTTATGATATTTCCAAAAATAGTTTTAATACCTCCAGGGAGAAATTATTAGGCAGGGTAGTTGCGGAGAATATTTTAGAACCTAAAGGCAGGAAAGTATTGGTTAAGAAGGGAACTGTTTTGACAGAAGATACAATTGCCCAGATTTTGAAGGCTGGGGTAGTTAAAGTATCCGCGCGTTCGCCTTTGACTTGTGAAGCGCGTTATGGCATTTGCAGTATGTGTTATGGTTTTGACCTGACCACCAGAAAAATGGTTGCTATTGGTACGCCTGTTGGGGTGGTAGCTGCTCAGGCAATTGGTGAACCAGGGACACAACTGACAATGCGTACTTTTCATACAGGAGGAATTGTTGGTTTAGATATTACACAGGGTTTGCCCCGGGTGGAAGAGCTGTTTGAAGCCAGGACTCCTAAGATAGTTGCGCCGATGTCTGAGATTGCCGGGAAGGTTTCAATAGTAGAAACTGACATGGGAATACGCGTAAGAGTCAGGACCACTCAAAAGCCTCATGAAGAAAGAGAGTATATTATTCCGGCAACTTCTACCCTTGTGGTGGAAGAAGGACAGTTGATTGATGCCGGTACAATTTTGGCCTCAGGACACGTAGATGTAAAAGAGACTTTAAGGATTCAAGGCTTACGCGCTGCTCAGCGTTATATTGTTGATGAAGTCAGATTGGTTTATGAATCACAAGGCGTGCCGATTAATGAAAAGCATTTTGAAGTGATTGTTAGAAAGATGTCGGATAAAGTCAGGGTTGAGACTCAGGGTGATACTAATCTTTTGCCGGGTGAAATTATTGATAAACTTCGTTTTGAAGAAGAGAACGAACGGGTTTTGGCAGGCGGCGGTGAACCGGCCACAGCAGAAGTGGTTGTTTTGGGAATAACCCGCGCCAGCTTACAAACAGAGAGCTTCCTGTCAGCAGCTTCCTTCCAGGAAACAACCTCAATACTTTCAGATGCTGCAATTTCCGGCAAAGAAGATAAGCTGATAGGGCTCAAAGAAAATGTTATAATTGGCCGGCTGATTCCAACAAGCATAGAAAGAGCAAAAATAGAAGCATAATGCCAACGATCAATCAATTAGTGCGAAAAGGCAGAAGAAAGGTTGTTAAGAAAATTAAAGCAACAGGGCTTCGCCGTGGTTTTAATGCCAAAGACCGCAAATACACCCAGGATTTTAACCCGCAAAAGCGCGGGGTAGTTACTTTGGTCAAAACCATGACTCCCAAAAAACCTAATTCAGCACTGAGAAAAGTAGCCAGGGTCAGGTTGTCTAACAGAACTGAAGTAACAGCATATATCCAGGGGGAAGGTCATTCTTTGGCAGAACACGGAATTGTTTTGGTCCGCGGAGGAAGAGTAAAGGATTTGCCGGGAGTAAAATATCATCTGGTCAGAGGAAAATATGATTTGGCAGGAGTAGTTAACAGAAAACAAGGAAGATCCAGATATGGTACTAAAAAAGGCGGAGGCGGGCCAGCCCGCATTGCTACCTCGCCCGATAACGCTACATCGTTGCGAGCGGGGCAAAGCGTTGCTGGCGGGCCAGCTCCAAGAGCAGCTGCGCCTGCACCGACACCAGCCGCGCCAGCCGGAGGAGCATAATATGAGAAGCAAGAAAGCACCCAAAAAACTTTTAACTCCTGATCCTATCTATGGTTCAAGACTGATAAGCAGGTTTATTAATAAAGTCATGAGTGATGGCAAGAAATCTGTTGCGGAAAAATTAGTTTATAAAGCTCTGGAGGATATAAAAGAAAAGTCCAAACAAGAACCTTTGTCAGTATTTGAAAAAGCTATTGCCAATGTGGCACCAAAGATGGAAGTCAGACCCCGCAGGGTGGGAGGGGCTTCGTATCAAGTGCCGGTTGAAGTCCGGGGAGACAGAAAAGAAGCTATGGCAATCAGGTGGATTTTATCAGGTGCCCGGTCCAGGTCTAATAAAGATTATCATTCATTTGATAAAAAACTGGCAGCAGAGCTTTTGGATGCTGCAAATAACACCGGAGTGGCTATTAAGAAAAAAGAAGATATACAAAGACAAGCTGCTGCAAATAGAGCCTTCTCTCACTTCCGCTGGTAAAATTTCCTTACTTGATTTCGGGATATATTTGGGTTGCTCTTAATTGAGGCATATTTTTTACCACTTGTAATTATGATAAATTTGTCATAAAATTATGTTGAAAGTAGTTACTGATAAAAGGGTATTGGAGGAATATAAAATATGAAAAGACCAAAATATTATACAACTGAGGAGCTTAAAAAAGAACTTTTTAAAAATCCAAAAGCAAGAAAAGCTTATGAGGATTTGCAGCCGGAGTTTGCTATAGTTCAGGCAATCATAGATGCCAGGGTAAAGAAGAAAATTTCGCAAGAAGAATTGGCCAAAAGAATGGGTACAGGACAGGCGGTCATATCCAGATTAGAAAATGCAAATGCCAGACCCTCTTTGTCCTTAATTAAAAGATTAGCAGATGCCTTAGGTCTTAAAGTTGAGCTTCGGCTTACTCCCCGATAATGGTTACTTTTGGAAATGGCAGCCAGGTTGGATTTATCAGATGTAATATTTCACTTTTTTTGCCATTAGGTATACACTTAAATTAATGTCCGCTTCACAAAAATTCAGTGTAAACAACGGTTTTGTGCCAGTTTATCTTTTAGTTGTAATTTTAGTTTTTCTAATAATTGCTGGTGGGGTTTATTATTTTGGAGCTGGAAAAAATATGTCTTTTCCATTTAAAAATGACCCTAAAGCCTGTAATGAAGAGGCCAAACTATGTCCTAATGGGTCATATGTTGGCAGGGAAGGCCCGAATTGTGAATTTAAACAATGTCCGGCTCCGAAGCCTTCTATTCCGGATGAAGCTGCTGAATTTCTAGATCAAAAGCAGGCAAAGACAGATTCTAAAGCATGTTCGCAGGATAGTGATTGCGCATTACTTGCCTGCACTGGTTGTTTTAATGCGCAGTGGGTTAAAACAGCTCCTCCTGATTTAGCCTGTCTGGAGTATTCCGGGTACAGTTGTGAATGTCGGGAAAATAAATGTACAGAGATTAAAAAGTAGCATATTTACAAAATGTGATAAGATGTAAATATCTGCTCTATTTATGGTAGAAGTTTTGCGGGAAAGAACTACTGCCGAAGTTATTAAAGAGATTGACCCAGAAGGTAAAAGGCCTTTTACGGACAATGTTCAGGCTTTGGTAGCATGCAAACCGGATGATCTAAGAGCTTGTTTGAAAAGCCCCAATTAGGGTAATATCTAAATATGCCCAAGTCATATCCGAGCGATATGACAGACCAGGAATGGGAGATAATTTCTCCGCTAGTACCTCAGGCAAAAGAAGGTGGCAGACCCAGGTCT
>JACPEY010000012.1 GCA_016183245.1 Candidatus Daviesbacteria bacterium | reverse complement strand
TGTTGAAAAGTTATGCAAAAGAGTAGTTATCATCAATGAAGGTAAAATTATCTACGATGGTAGTTTGGAGAAAATAATCAATAAATATGCTCCGTATAAAATGATAAAAGTAGATTTTAAAGAAAATATTGATTTGAAAAAGATAGAAGAGTTTGGTAGGGCCGAAAGATATTCAGGTAATCATGTGGAATTTAGGGTGGCAAAAGATGAGATATCTAAAAAGACTGCAAAGTTGCTGTCGGAGTTTGAGGTAGCTGATATAACCATTGAAGATCCGGCAATTGAAGAAATTATCCGGCAAATCTTTGAACAATGAGTAAATACTGGGAAATTTTCAGGATAACCTGGCAACAGTTTTTAATATACAGGGTTAACTTTGTGATATGGAGACTGCGGACAATTATGCAGCTTCTTTTAGTTTACTTTATCTGGTGGAGTGTTTTTAAGTCACAAGTACAAGTTTTTGGTTATACTGCGTCCTCAATCCTAACTTATATTTTAGCAGCTTCTTTAATCCGCACGATTGTTTTATCCAGCAGGGCTTCAGATTTAATAGATTCAATCAATACTGGTAGCATAGTGAATTTCTTAATTAAACCACTGGGATTTATCAGGTATTTTTTAACAAGAGACGCGGCAGATAAACTTTTCAATATTGGTTTTTTTATTGTTGAAATTTCCTTGCTTATATTGTTACTGAAGCCTCCAGTTATTATTCAAACAGATATCGCGATCTTAATCCCCTTTTTTCTTTCAATTGCAGGCGGGTTAATAATTTATTTTTGTATTAATTTTATTATTGGTTTAACTGCTTTCTGGGTTGAAAGTTCGTGGGGAGTGTTGTTTTTAATGTCAGTTTTTCTGGAAAGTTTAGGAGGAGGTCTTTTTCCGCTGGATATATTGCCAAAGAATTTATTTAGTGCGCTTATGCTGACGCCATTTCCCTATTTAATCTATTTTCCGGCAAAACTTTATTTAGGCGGAATGAATTATTCTGAGATGCTAAATGGTTTTGTAGTAATTGCAATCTGGATATTGGTCTTAATTTTATTGATGAGGATAATTCGGGATGCAGGTTTTCGCCACTTTAGTGCAGTAGGGAATTAGTATGAGAAAATATTTAAAAGTCTGGTGGCTTTATACAATAAATTCATTTCAGGTACAGCTTAATGTCAGGTGGGCATTTGTGTTGTTTATATTTGCCAAAATTTTAAGGTTTGCTGCTTTTATATTTTTCCTGGTTGTTTTGGTCAAAAGCACCAAGGTTTTAGCAGGGTATAATTTGGATCAGGTAATTTTGTTTTTCCTTTCCTTTAATCTTTTGGATATATTATCTCAACTAATATTTCGGGAAGTTTACAGATTTAGAGCTGTAATACTCTCAGGAAACTTTGATTATTATTTGATGAAACCTTTAAACCCGCTTTTCCGCTCTCTTTTTACAGGTGCGGATTTGTTTGATTTTGCTACCTTGATTCCCTTAATTTTTGCCCTCTTATATTTTATAAATAAGCTGCAGCTTTTGGACATAATTCATTTATCAAGTTATTTTTTGATGCTTTTGGTAGGGTTAGTAATTGCGCTATCGTTTCATATATTTGTCCTGTCTTTAGGGATTTTTACAACTGAGGTAGATAATGCAGTTTTTGTTTATAGGGATCTTATGGGAATGGGAAGAGTGCCTGTTGATATTTATATGGAACCGATCAGGGGTTTGGTTACTTTCATTATTCCTGTTGGGATTATGATGACATTTCCTGCAAAATCATTAATGGGATTACTTTCTTTGTCCTCTTTGGTTTATTCAATTTTGTTTGCGGCCTTTTTATTTTATTTATCTTTAAACATTTGGAAAATTGCATTAAGAAATTATTCATCTGCCAGCAGCTAAAATTTTTTAGAAAATATTTTTGGAAAGATTGGTCATAAAAAATACCTTAACAAAATCTCTGGGAATTGGTACTGCTGTAAGGAATGGAAAGATTAAAACAAAAGCGAGTATTATTAAAACTAAGATTGTAATAGCCAATTTTTTCCGTTCGCTACTTTCTAGAAGTTTATTTAGCTGATATCCCAGCGCTAAAGATAAAAAAGGCACTGATGGGCTAAAGTGGTATAAAAACATAATCCTGGGAGAGATAGACCACGGCAGCCAGAAACTAAAAAAACCCAGGAGTATTATCAATAAATTTAATGATTTTTTTAAAATTACTTCCCTGATAGTTAATATGACAGCAATAACCCCGCTCCAAAAAAGCGCCGGGTTTCCTGAAGCAAATATATTGGCTATAGTATTTTTGCCGTAATCTACAAAATACCAGACAGGGTATAAGTTAAGCGGCCATGACCACCATGGCGAAGAATATGAATGGGTAGCTTTAAGATTAGTGTGATACCACCACATCTGCTGTTGTAATTCTTTAAACTGGTTGAGATTGTGACCAATGAAAAAAAATGGGGAGTAACTTAGAAAATAAATAATTGGAGGAATCACAGCAAAAGAGGCAAGATGAAGGTATTGCCGGTTTTTCAGTAGCAATGGTATGAAGATTAAATATGCGTAAATGCTGGCCCATTTACTTGATAAGGCCAATCCAAATACAATGGCTGCAAAGATAAACTGTTTGTTGAGCAGGAGCAATAAACAGGCCAGCACGAAAGTGACATAATATATATCATTCATGCCGGTTCTGGATTGAACAAAATTTAATCCGTCCAGAGAAAAAACAAATGCAGCAATCAAGGCTGCTTTTTGGCTGTTTAATAATTTGAGTCCTAAAAGATAAACTAAATATACTGATAAAACACCAAATAATACTCCCGGTAACCGGTAGCTCCAGGCATCCTGGGTGCGCAGTGCAAACATAGATACTGCCATTATTTCTTTTGCCAAAGGCGGGTGAGTCCATTCATATGCCACTCCGGGCGGCGGAGTATTCCACCATTCCCATCCTTCTTTGTGATTTGCCAAAAATTCTTTGGCAGTGAATGCATGATAGACCTCATCAAAAACATATTTGTTTGGAAAATCAAGACGATATAGGCGCAAAAAGGCTGCCAGTAATAAAATTGCTATTAGGATATATTTTGGTTTAATTGTCGTAAGGTTTAGCATGATATTTAATTATACCAATAGTTATGGAAATAAAAATGATGGTAGAAAGCAAAGATAGATTTTTGCTGCTTGCTTCTAAAAAATTGTAAATAATTGGATTATACAGAACTTTTGGTAGTTGAAAATAAAATTCATTGTAATAAACATAAACATAATATAAGTTAAGAAAATGTAATATACTTAATAATCCTGTTAATGCCAGCAATAATTTGGATCTATATGTAGCAGTAAGTAGAACTAAGAAAACTAAGGCAGGATAAAGATATCTTTCGTGAACCCTGGTTGGCAAAAAGAAAAAGCCCAACGTTGCAAGAGCAGCTACAGCATAGATGGATAACCTTTTCCTAAAGTATAAATATGTAATTACAATCCAGTAACTTGTCAGCAGAATATATCCCCAATTTTGATAAGATATGCTATTCCAGACTGTGACATCAGGAATCCAAAATCCAACCGTCCCCCAAAGGTTATAGGCGTTTATAGAGGTATAGGAATATTCATTGGCAGTATTTAAAATATGCTTTGATAAATTTATCAGAGTTTGATCTGAAAAAAAGGGGAAAGTCAAGATAAAAATTGCTGACAAAGCAGGAAGTAATAGTTTGATTAGATTGGATAATTTGAAATGATTTACCAGAAAAATTGCGAATAGGGGAATTAATGCTATTGCTTGTGGTTTAACTAATAAAGATATTCCAAAAGAAATTGAGCTGAGAATTAAATTATTTCTTATCAAAGCAATAACAGCAATCAACATAAATAAAGTTAAAACACTGTCAACTTGTCCCCATATAGAACTATTAAAAATTAAGGCAGGTTGAAACAAAACTAAGCAAAAAGCAAGAAAAGCCAGTTTTTCAGAAACAAATTTTCTGGCTTCTTTATATATTAAAAGCCCTAAAATTAGTTCTGCAATGATGGCAGGTAATTTCAGAAGAAGATAAAACTGATTGTCTGGTATCTGCAGATGATTTTTTAAAAAACCAAGTATGCTCAAAATATATAAATATCCGGGAGTGTAATCTGTAAAAACATCCTTACTATAAAATTGTGAAAAATTAAAATTACTTAATCTAATAGACCAGGCAAACCAGTCCCCCATGTCAATTTTAAAGCCTGGTAAAAAAGATAGTAATAATCTGATAATTAATCCCAGTGTTGCCAAAAAAAGGATTTTGTTATATTGGTTCATTTAGTTTATAGATAGTATAATTTTGGGTTTTTAGTTCAACAGGGTATTGTTCAAAGAAGCTTTTATTAATAAACATATCTTGAGGATTATATGATTCAATTACTGCATAATCTATACCATATTTCTCAATTAAGTCTTTAGCATCGGCAGATCCGGCGTATATATCGTTTATTTCTTTTTCCCTGTCTTGGTACTTTATACCATGTACCCAAAGAAGGCCGGGGTATCCCATCATTATAGATCTGCCTGCTAAATTACTTACCGGTGAGTTGTGTATTTTATAGGTGAGAAGAAGACTGTTAGGAGGAGTGGTTTTTATAAGCTGCTGACTTACAGATACTGCTTCTTTGGAAAAAAGCACATTTTTGTAATATATCTCTCGCCATATAGACAATAAAGCTGTTGAAATCATGGTAATGACGATAACTATAGTTGCTACCCTTATATACCAATGATTTTTTTGTAATAGAAATCCAAAAAAAGAAGCTGCTCCTATTGCAAAGAATAATCCTGCCCAGAAAAGAAACTTGACATTGTCCCAGTCAAAGGGCGAGAAAAGGGCAACATTAATAATGATTAAAAGAATAAAAGTAATTAGTTGTAAAGTCCTTATATTTTTATTGGATATCTTTGAAAATATCAAAATGATTAGTGAAATAGGAATAAATAGATAAGTATTTTTAAACCAGAACCACAAAACAGATTCATCAGGTTTTGCCATCCACCAAAGATGAAGCTTAAAAAAACTTTCAGATTTATTTAAGTGATTTAAAAATAAAGGGATATGAGGTATGGCAAAAATAACAGCCAAAGATGCTACAAAAAAATATCTTGTTAATTGATTTTTCCAGTGCCGTTTATCAATCGTCAATAGAGCTAAAACAGGTAATATTACCATCATGGCAAGTACTGTGTGGGTATGAAGCAACGGCATTAAAGATATTAGAAAGGCAGCTAAAATTAAATCAAAAATGCTTGCGAGTTTATCTGTACCTCTAAAAAATAATAAACGGAGAATAATTATTCCTGCAGGAATCCCAAAGAGTAACGATCTTTCCGGGACGATCATTCTGGAAAGGAAATTGCCCCATTGAATATTTTGTTCAAATAAATGTGAATATTCTTTTAAAGAGCTTGCTTGTGATAAAGCGTATAAAATAGATGTGATATTAAACGAGTAATCTTTTAGAAAAAAATAAAAACCTAAGCCTCCATTAAAAAAATAGAAGATTACGGTTAAAAAGCTTTTAAGGCTGTTTTTAGTTAAGTTAAAGGCAAAATCGTAAATTAATCCAAGCAAACTTACGGAAAGAATTAAGCCGGGGATTATTATCGATAGTCTTGGAGACCATCCTTCATAAACTAAAATAGCGGAAAAAAAATTTATAAAATAGGGATACACTAAGGGATAGCGGGCATACATAGGTTCATCAGGGGGAAATTGAAGGCCGTAGGCGATTTGAGAGATGGTGCTCAAATGAAAAGGCAAATCTCCAAATGTACTTTCCCCGGTATAAAGATCCCCCTCAATATTACGAATTATGTGTGTATGAAAAAGAGCAATTAATATAATGCCGATTATTCCTATGCAAACTAAAAGAAGTTTTTGTTGCAGGAGATCCCTGAAGGGAAAAAGGTCTTTGAAATCAGGTTTATAATAATAAAGCAGATAAAATAGTAATAATGCAATAATGCTGCCTTGTCCGACTATAATCCCTTTGGGAAAAGAGAACAGAAGAGAGCTGAAGTAATTAATAGAAGTAAATAAAATAATTCCTAATATTAATGTAAAAAATAAACGGGAAAATCCGGGTATTTCTAAAGACACTCTTTTTGTTACAATGGCCCCTAATAGAAAACTTATTAGAAGGCTAAAAACAGGAAATAGTAATGACATTGAATAAATTATATACTTTCTACGAAAGACTATAATTTTCGCTATGCTCAAATTATTAGTTATTTTAGGATCAACATCAACAGGTAAAACGGATTTGGCACTTAGTCTGGCTAAAAAGTTTAACGGCGAACTAACCAGTTGTGATTCAAGACAACTATATAAGCGATTAGATATTGGTACTGGTAAGATGCCAGATCAATTTAAAATTTTAAATTCAAAATTTAAAATTGAAAAAAGTGATGGATGGTGGGAAGTTAATGGAATCAGGATATGGATGTATGATGTGTGCGATGCGGCAAAGCAATATACGGTTTATGACTTTGTTAAAGATGCAGATAGTGTGATTGGGGATATTCGGGAGAGAGGTAAATTACCAATTGTTGTCGGTGGAACCGGTTTATATCTTAAAGCCTTGCTTGAGGGATTGCCTAATTTAGCATGTCCTGTTGATGAAAAATTAAGAAAAGAATTGGAAGGACTGCCTGTGGAAGCATTACAGGAGAGACTTCAGAAATCATCTTTTAAAAGGTGGGAAGAAATGAATAGTTCGGATAGACAAAACCCCAGGAGGTTAATCAGAGCAATAGAGATTCTATTGTCATCCCTGCCCGCTTCGCCGAAGCTTCAGCGAGGCGAGCGCAGGCCCGCCTGCCAGAGACTGGCACTGTCGGGCAGGCAGGGATCCAAAAAACAGACTTCCGTTCGGAATTGGATTCCCGCATACGCGGGAATGACAGGCTTTAATTTCTTAAAGATTGGTTTAACTGCCCCAAGGGAAATTCTTTATCAAAGAATTGACAAGCGTGTTGTTGACAGAATAGATCAGGGAATGATTGATGAAGCAAAGCGGCTTAATGATTCTGGTTTGAGTATAAAAAGAATGAGGCAATTGGGATTGGAATATGGAGTTTTAGCAGATTATCTGGAAGGTAAGATTACCAGTCAAGAAGAGTTAATGAAAATAATGCAGGGGAAGATTCATGGTTTTGCAAGACGCCAGATTACCTGGTTTAAAAAAGAAAAAGATGTATTCTGGTTTGATATAACAGATAATATGTTTATAAGTAAAGTGGAAGATTTGATAGTCAAATGGTATGATAAGGGAGTAAATTATGCCTCATAAAATTGATATTTCCCATAAGACCATAATATTTACTGCTCTTTTTATATTATCTATCTGGATTATCTATCTGGTGCGCGATCTTTTAATAATCCTGTTTGTGGCAGTAATACTAATGTCTGCACTTTCGCCTTTAGTCAAATTCTTAACAAAACTCAGGATCCCTAAATCTTTAAGCATTGCTATAACTTACCTTATTATTATAGCTATTGTTTCCAGCTTGCTGGCAGTAGTTATCCCTCCGCTTGTGGAAGAAACCAGGAGGCTTTTTTTAACCCTGCCTCCGTATATTGACCAGTTGCTGGAAAAAGCTGTAATTGATAAATCGGTTTTGCAATCACAACTTAGTGATATATCAAAAAATGCCTTTGCTATAACTTTGTCAATTTTTGATAATATTTTAACGATCATCTTTTTGCTGGTTTTAACCTTTTATCTGATGCTGGAACGCGAAGATTTAGAGAACAGGCTTGCTGCCATTTTTGTCAGAAAAGAAGAAAGAGTTAAAAAGTTATTAATACGGATAGAGGAAAAATTGGGAGGGTGGCTCCGAGGCCAGCTGTTTTTAAGTTTAGTCATAGGCACATTGACGTATGTAGGGCTACTTATTTTAGGAGTTCCTTATGCTTTGCCGCTGGCAGTTGTAGCAGGAATTTTAGAGGTAGTACCGGTAATTGGACCGATTATTTCAGCTATACCTTCAATTTTAATTGCATTAACAATCTCTCCTGTTTTGAGTTTAGCGGTGGCGATTATGTATTTTGTAATTCAACAGTTGGAAAATCACCTGATAGTGCCGCAGGTAATGAAAAGGGCGGTTGGTTTAAATCCTTTGATAGTAATTTTAGCAATTGCAATTGGCGGAAGATTACTAGGTATAGCAGGAGCACTTTTGGCAGTCCCCATGGCAGTAGTGATACAAATTATAGCTGCGGAAATAATTTTCGATAAAAGAGCGAGCAGCTCTATCGGTTCTAGGATTGCAGCGGGGAGGATTGCCACGTTTCACCCGAGCTTTACCCCGGTTCGTCACTGTTGCTCTCCAGCCAAAGGCTGGTCGTCCCTATGGACGAAACTAGCGGTTACCCGTATCGACTTACATCGACCACCCTGCTCTGTGCTGTCTGGACTTTCCTCCCACCCTCACTGTCGCAAAGCGGCTGAGAGGCGGGTGATTATCCTTCTTCCTAGGCTTGTATATTTTACTATATAATGTATCTACGATCAAATGCTTGCAAAAATAATATCCGCTGCAAATATAGGGCTTGAGGCAAATTTAGTCACATGTGAGGTAGATATTTCTGCCCAGGGGCTTCCTTCTTTTACAATAGTAGGATTAGGAGACAGGGCGGTTGAAGAAAGTAAAGAAAGAATACGGGCGGCGTTTAGGAATTCCGGTGCTGATTTTCCTCTTCATAGGATTATTGTAAACCTGGCTCCGGCTGACATGCCAAAAGAGGGACCGGCTTATGATTTGCCGATAGCTGTGGGTTTGCTTCTGGCATCCGGCCAAATCAGTGCCAATCCGGAAAAATTGGATTTTCAGAATACTTTAATTGTAGGCGAGTTATCTTTGGACGGACATCTGAGAAAAGTTAACGGGGTATTGCCTTTGGCAATCCTTTGTAAAAATAGCGGCATAAAAAGGATGATAGTGCCAAAAGAAAACGGGGAAGAGGCTGCAATTATTGATAGTTTAGAAGTTTTAGCGCCGGATTCGCTCCAGCAACTGATCAGGATATTGCTGGGACAGGAAAATTTACCATTTGTTCCTAAACCTGTTTTGAATTTGGAGGATCGCTTAAATTATGAATATGATTTTTCTCAAATTAAAGGACAGGAAAGTGCCAAAAGGGCTTTGGAAATATCAGCAGCAGGCGGACATAATGTTTTACTCAAAGGTCCTCCCGGAGCCGGTAAAACTCTGCTGGCTAGAAGCTTTCCTTCAATTTTGCCTCCTTTAAACTTTGATGAAGCAGTAGAAGTGACAAAAATATACTCCGTAGCCGGTCTTTTAGACAACAATAAATCTCTGATAACTATCCGTCCTTTCCGCTCTCCCCATCACAGTGCCTCGTATGTGGGACTTTTGGGTGGGGGAAATACTATCCGTCCGGGTGAAATTTCGCTGGCACACAGGGGAGTACTGTTTTTGGACGAGGTAGCAGAATTTTCCCGCCAAAGCCTGGAAAGCTTGAGGCAGCCTTTGGAAGATCGCCATATTACAATTTCCAGAGCCTCAGGCTCGGTACATCTGCCTGCACAATTTATTTTATTTGCTGCCCAAAACCCCTGCCCTTGCGGGTTTTTGGGAGATACAAAAAGAAATTGTGCTTGTATGCCGGGATCTATTGCCAAATATAAACGCAAGATTTCCGGACCTTTCCTGGACAGAATTGATATATATTTGGAAGTTCCTCCGGTTGAAGTTGATAAATTATCTGCCGATCTAAAAGTTGAAAATTCTTCAGAAATCAGAAAAAGAATTGTGGCAGCCAGGAAATTGCAGGAAAAAAGATTCAATGGCAGGATTTTGACTAATTCGGAGATGGGAAATAAAGATATTAAGGAGTATTGTGTATTGACGGAGGAGAGTTTAGATCTTTTAAAGATGGCAATTTCTTCTCTTAATTTATCTGCCCGGGGTTATCACAGGGTGCTAAAGCTTTCCCGCACCATTGCAGATTTGGCCGGGGTAGAAAATATTCAATCAGAACATATAGCCGAGGCTTTGCAATACCGGGCCAGAGAAGAATCGTGACAATACTTAAATGGGCCGATCGGCCCAAGTAGCTAAAGTCAAAACTGTAGCGATGTGGAAAGACGAAAAATCCCACGCTACCTTTGGGTTTCGTGGGATTTTCGAAATGGTGAATGTTTACCAAGTTTGACTTGGTTTGCCAAGTCTGACTTGGTTCACCAAAATTTCCTTTGTAAAATTGTCATTTAGACAATTTTACCCGCCGATTCTAAACATAGAGGTGCCACAGACTGGACAAGTGCCTTTTGAGGCTTTTTTACCATTTTTCATAGTTACCTCTTGTACATTTTCAGCATCTCTTTTTTGGCGGCATTTAACGCAATACATTTGTGCCATAATTTTTTTCACCCCCTTTCAAAAAAGATTTAAATTCAAAATATGGTTTTTTGAAAGAAAGAATAAAATCACTTGGGCTCCGATTGCAAATAATGAGAAGATTAAAATTTTCAGTAGATCCTGATGAAGATAAGAAATATCAGTAGCTGGTAGTTGGAAGCTGGAAGTAAGGGAATTTTTTTTGTCTTCCCTTGCTACATAATACTTACTACTTGCTACTGATTCCTGACCATAGACTTGCCTTCGAAGCAGTTGTAAGCGTTTTTCTAGGTCTGATTGTTTCTTAGTCTGGTGGATTGCCATACTGGTACGCTCAGTTGAGCCTAGCACGCACGAACCAGCTTTGTCAAGCACCAAACGAGGGCGGGGTTGACAAGACTTGATTGCATCCAGTATATTTAAAGAGTAACTTATGTATCCGGATTGGTCCGTCTTGGCCGAATTGGCTTTGGCGGCAGCTTTTATTTGGCTTGGTTTTTTAAGTTTTTTGATTTGGCGGCAAAATAAATTTCTGGAATCTCTTTTTCCGAAATCAGGAGAAAGGGATATCAGGAAAAAATTTGAAGAGCTTGTAAAATCGGTGGAAGGTTTTAATCATAAATTGCTGGATCTGGATGGTAAAGTTAATAAAACTCAAGCTCAGGGATTAGGGCATATACAAAAGGTAGAACTTTTGCGGTTTAATCCTTATGATGATACAGGCGGAGACCAGAGTTTTACAGTGTGCTTGTTGGATAATAACGGGTCTGGGATTGTAATAACCAGTTTACATGCCAGATCAGGGACCAGGGTATTTGGCAAAGAAATAGTTTCCGGCAAGAGTGTTAAATATCAGTTGTCAGAAGAAGAAGAATTGGTGATTAAGAAAGTAATGGAAGAAAAAGATGAAAGATAAGATCATTACGATATTTCAAAGCTTAACCAATCCGCAGAAATTTTTAGCCTCAATTATACTAGGAGTGGTTCTATATGGTGTTTCAGCAAGTTTGTCGTATTCTTTATTTTCTGCAATCAGCCTGACTCCTGTTACCAAAGAGAGCGCAACAGCAAAACTACCTACACCAGGTGGTGCTTTTGTTGAAGATCCCAATGAACCAAAAACAGAAAGTTGTCCGTTAAACGGTACCCCGCACACCAAGAAAGCTCAGGATTTCTGGAGTAAAAGAAGACCTTTGGCTGTAATGATTGAAAATCATACTGAGTCAAGACCTCAATCAGGGTTAAGCTATGCAGATGTTATATATGAGGCAGTAGCTGAAGGGGGGATTACCCGGTTCATGGCACTTTTTTACTGTAATCTCTCGGATATTCAAGTAGGGCCTGTCAGATCTGCAAGAACTTATTTTCTGTCCTGGTTAGGAGAATATGATGCCCTTTATGTTCATGTTGGAGGTGCTAATACTCCCGGGCCGGCTGATGCTTTGGGTCAGATTATAAAGTACGGGGTTAAAGATTTGAACCAATTCAGCATTGGGTTCCCGGTTTTTTGGAGGGATTATCAAAGACTGGGTCATCCTGTTGCTACAGAACATACCATGTATTCAACAACTGCTAAGCTTTGGGAAGTAGGGGCCAAGCGCGGTTTCCTTGCGACCGATTCAGCCGGATTGCGTTGGGATAAGAATTTTACATCCTGGAAATTCAAAGATGATAAAGGAGGGGGGGCAACTGCAAATATTAAGGTTAATTTCTGGGAATCCCAATCAGGCTATAATGTTGACTGGATTTATGACCCTGCCTCAAATTCTTATAAAAGGAAGAATGGCGGCTCAGACCATATGGATTTGGATAATAATACTCAACTTAGTCCTAAAGTTGTCATAGTTCAGTTTCAAAAGGAATCAAATGCTAATGATGGTTATCCTGGCAATGTCCATCTTTTATACGGGACAGAAGGCTCGGGTAAAGCGCTGTTTTTCCAGGATGGTAACGTCACAGAAGGCAAATGGGCTAAAACTTCCAGAATTGCAAGAAGTAAGTATACGGATAAAAACGGTAAGGAAATAGAATTAAATAAAGGTCAGATTTGGATCCAGACTGTCCCGGAGGGATCTAAGATTAGTTACTAAATTTAGTAGGAGATTCCACTGCTCAGAAAGGTGGTGTCCAAATATATGCTTGAGGAACTTTTTGTCTCAAGAGTCCGGGTAAAAATATTACAACTTTTTTTATCTTCAGGAGAAGAGCTTTTTCATGTCCGTGAGATAGTAAGACGTGTTTCTGAAGAGATTAATGCGGTGCGCCGCGAGCTTTCCCGGATGGAAAAATACGGAATGATGTCTTCTGAATGGAGGGCAAACCGCAGACTTTACCGTTTCCGTAAAGATTATATTTATTACCGGGAACTGCTGGGTTTAGTGGCTAAATCAACCGGATTAGGAGGGACAATTATAAAAAGTAAGGGAAAATTAGGCAGGATTAAATATGCCATGCTTGCTACCCGTTATCTTAAGACTCAGTCATTGGAAACAGATGATGTTGATTTATTAGTTGTCGGTCAAATTGTTTTGCCGGAACTGCAGGCAATCATTGCTGATGAACAAACCAGACGCGAAGCGGAAATAAACTATTCTTTTATGGATGAAGCTGAATTCCAATTCAGAGTTAAAAGACGCGATCCGTTCATCCTGCGGGTTATTACCCAACCTAAGATAATGCTTTTAGGGGATGAAGATGATTTAATTTCCGGTGTGGTAATTTAGGCTTTTTCCGGCAGATTTATCTTTTCAAGCATTGCGCGAACCGCAAGCTTTTCATATAATCTTTTAAATGAAGCCGCGGTTGATTTTATGGACAATTATAGTTTTGACTATTCTGGCTGTATGGCTAAATACCCCATCCATCCCGCAAATTCCTGTTTTGAAAATTCTTGGTAAAAAAGTAGATATCCTGGGAAAATTTCCTATAAAGCTGGGTTTGGATCTGCAGGGCGGAACAGAAGTTATCTTAGAAACCCAAATGGATAAAATTGCTCCTGCTGATCGTGATAATGCCTTGGAATCTGCAAAAAATATCATAGAAAAAAGGGTTAATCTATATGGTGTTTCAGAAGCTTTGGTTCAGACATCTAAATTGGGGCAGCAGAGAAGAATTTTGGTGGAGCTACCAGGGTTAAAGGATGCTTCAGCTGCTGCCAGGTTAGTGGGAAAGACAGCACAACTTGATTTTAGGGAAATGCCGGCTACTTTGTCGGCGGAAGAGAAGGAGGCGACTAAATCCGGAATCCCGGCAATATTTTTTGCAAAACCTACGAACCTAACCGGCGCTGATTTAAAAAAAGCCCAAGTCACTTTTGGATCTAATCAGGGGCTTAGAGCCGGTCCGCAAGTAGCAATTGAGTTTACTGACGAGGGGGCAAAAAAGTTTGCTGAAATTACAAAAAGAAATATTGGCAGGTCTTTGCCGATATTTTTAGATAACGAACCTATTTCCGCCCCAACCGTACAGCAGGAAATTATCGGGGGGAATGCGGTAATTACCGGACAATTTACTTCTGACGAGGCTAAGAATTTGGTAATTGAGCTAAATGCCGGAGCCCTGCCTGTACCGATAAAAATTATCGAACAACACTCCATCGGGCCAACATTAGGTGCTCAGTCTGTAAGCAGAAGTTTGATAGCAGGTATTATCGGGCTTAGCGTAGTGGTTTTATATATGGCAGCATATTATGGTGTTTTGGGATTGGTTGCAGATTTGGCTTTGGTCGTTTATACGCTTTTAGTTTTGGCATTTTTCAGGACAGGTTTTTTTGTTTTGCCTCCGGTAACCTTGACTCTGGCAGGAATTGCCGGATTTATACTTTCGATTGGGATGGCAGTTGATGCAAATATCTTAATATTTGAGAGGATGAAAGAAGAAACGCGCTGGGGCAAAAGCAGGATTTTGGCTTTGGATTTAGGGTTTAAAAGAGCATGGTCTTCTATTTGGGCATCAAATGTTTCAACGCTTTTGACTGCTGCTATTTTATATGGTATGGGAACATCTGTGATACGCGGTTTTGCGATAACTTTAGCAATTGGGGTGCTGGTCTCAATGTTTACAAGTTATGTAGTAACCAGAACATTTTTACGCCTAATATTTTTAAGGTAGCTTCTCGCTCACTATGTTCGCTCGAAGAATAGTATGAAATTTAAACTAAAAAAACCGTCATTTGAATATCTTAAAAATAAATGGACGTTGCGACATCGTACTATCCAGAACAATTTTTGGGAAAAACACGGGGCTGCTTTAAAGCATCTGGCATTGGGGTCTTTGGGCGGACTGATGTTACTATCTGCCCCTTCTCATACTCGCCAGTTGCCTGCTCCAAATTTTCTGGTCAGCAGTGATGATGCTTTAAAAGATTATGATCAGAATGTATTACTTGCCCAAAGTTTATCTGATAAAATACCAAAAGAAGTAAGAGTTCTAGACCTTTTGGAAGAGAAGGATATTACCGGTATTTTATCCAGGAATTTTGGTTTTGCGGTAAAGGCGGATATGGACAACATTAGACTTAACAGGAATTATGGCTTAATAGGAGGGGAGCAGCATTTATACCGCTATCCCGGTGATAATTTACATGCCCATGCCGATTCTGCGTCAGATTGGGCCAAATACGGCGATGCCGGCATTGCGCCTGGTTTGGGCGCATGGGGATATTTTGCGCCTACAAAGCAAGAATTTAGTGATATTGATAAACAAAGAGAGCGTTATTATTTGGCAATCCAGACATTTTTGGTTCCGGGTTTTGCGGAAAACTTTGCAAAATACAGGGATTTTTTTAAGTTCAGGAAAATGCTGGTAGTAAATCCAAAAACTGGCCAGGCAGTGGTAGCTGTAATTGGTGATGCAGGACCTTCTGCGTGGACAGGTAAGCATTTAGGGGGGTCGCCTGAAGTAATGGATGTATTGGGTCTTGGGGGCGGTCCGAGAAAAGGTCCGGTTTTGTATTTTTTTATTGATGATCCGAAAAACGAAATTCCCTTGGGGCCTGTTAAAGTCAGGAGCAAAGCATGAAACATTTCTATTCTCATTTAATAACAGTAGAATCAATTGTTATGGAGCTTGATAAGTTAAATTTATCATTGGATCAAAAAGCGCACCTTTCAACTTTAATTGATTCCAGTCTGCATCATACTGTTTTGGATGCTGTTTTATCCGAACTTTCTCCTGAGGATAAAAAAGTTTTTTTAAATCACTTAAAAGAAGACGATAAAGGGAAAATCTGGCAATTTTTAAATGAGAAAGTTGATAATATTGAAGATAAAATAAAAAAGGCAGCTGAAGATTTAAAATCTGAAATGCATAAGGATCTAAAGGAGGCAATATGAATCTGATGAGGTACAAAATCTGGTATTTTGTTTTTTCGTTGTTGATAATTTTACCTGGGTTTTATTTTCTAATTACCTCAGGATTGAAATTAGGGATAGATTTTACAGGAGGAGCATTGCTGGAGTATAAGTTTGAAAAAAGTATTGATCTAAACGATCTAAAACAGCAGATTTCCTCACAAGGGATTGAGGTGGGTCAGATTACTCCTGCTTTAGATAATACATACATCATCAGGACAAAACCGGTTGAGCAAAATAAAATCGATCAGTTGAAGGCCAATCTAAATAGTAAGTTTGGGAAAGCAGAAGACAGAAGGGTGGAGTTTGTGGGGCCGGTGATCGGAAATGAGCTGCGGCAGAAATCGCTAATCGGGGTATCTTTAGCATCAATTGTGATTGTTTTATATATTGCCTTTTCTTTTAGAAAAATACCCAAACCGGCATCGTCTTTAAGATTTGGTATTGCTGCAGTTGCAGCGCTCATCCATGATATTTTTCTGGTTGTCGGGGTATTTGCAATTTTGGGAAATTTTTTAGGGGTTGAAGTAGATACTCTTTTTGTAACAGCGCTTTTGACAGTTATTGGTTTTTCTGTCCATGACACAATTGTAGTATTTGACAGAATCAGGGAAAATTTAAGAAAAAATATAGGGAGAAAATTTATTGATGTTGCTAATGTATCAATAGTTCAAACTTTGGGCAGATCTTTAAATACTTCTTTAACAGTGGTATTTGTGCTTTTGGCTCTGCTTTTGTTTGGAGGGGAGAGTTTAAGGTGGTTTGTGGTAGCGCTTTTGGTGGGAATTATTTCCGGCACTTATTCTTCAATCTTTAATGCCACAGCCTTACTGGTCTGGTGGGAAGAGCGTTTGGGACACTAAGTTGACTTAGGTTACCTAAGTGACTTAATTTCTTCCAGAAGATTTTCCCTGTTATTACTTTTAGCATCTTCCAATACTTCTTCAAAAAGTTTTTGTAGAATTTCACCGACTTTTGGACCGGGTTTTATGTTTAATTCTTTCATCACATCATTGCCATTAACTTTTAAATCAGAAATAGAAAATGGTTTTTTCAAAACTTCTTTAATTCTTTTTTGAAATTCCTCCATTCTCCAGGAAACTGCCCTTTGGGTGCCACCGCCTAATCTGTCACCAATTCGGAGAGCCATCATGTCGTCAATATTTTCTACTCCTACATTTTTTATAAAACGTCTTATGGCAGAATCAGTTTGTCTCTCATCAACAGTAAACAAATGCCACCTGACCAGTCTGTATAATTTATCAGTTTGCTTTTTTGATAAATTGAATCTTTTAGCAATTTGCAAAACTGTCCTTCCGCCTGCCACATCATGGTTATAAAAAGTAACATTGCCGTCTTTGGCAGTATGAACTGTATCAACTTTGCCGATATCGTGTAAAAGCGCAGCCAGCCTGACCAGTGGATCATTTGAAGGAGTATGTTTTAAACTAAGTAATGAGTGTTCGCCGATATCATAAACCCGGTCATGTTTTGGTCCTTGCTGGACAATACCAAAACATTTTTCCAGTTCCGGCAAAATCATTTGCAAAAGGCCGGTTTCCCTGAGTTTGAGGATGCCGGTGTAGGCATTTTCAGATGCCATAATTTTAAGCAGTTCATCCCGGACTCTTTCGCTGGCAATTTCTGCAATTAACTTTGCATTTTCTTCAGTGGCCTGGAAAGTTTTTGTTTCTATTTCAAATCCCAACTGGGCAGCTATTCTGACGGCCCGTATTAAACGGAGAGCATCTTCTTTAAATCTTTGCCCCGGATTTCCAACAGCCCGGATAATTTTATTTTTAATATCATCCTGGCCATGAAATGGGTCAACTAAAATATAATTGTCATCCTGAGCGTTAGCGAAGGGTCTCTCAACTTGTTTGAGACCCACATGCGCCCGCTTCGCCGACTCAGCGAGGCGAGTGAGAGATTCTTCACTTCGCTTCGCTTTGTTCAGAATGACAGGCGTGGTGCCTAAAGCCATTGCATTAATAGTAAAATCCCGCCTTGCTAAATCTTCTTCTATTTTATTTGTCCAGACTACATTTCCCGGATGACGGAAATCAGCATATTTTCCTTCCTTGCGCATGGTGGTGATTTCGAAAATATGACTATTCGCTTTTAGCTGTTTGCTTTTGGCTAATTGCGAATTGCCAATAGCTAATGACGGTATTCCCACCGTACCGAATTTATTATCATAAAAACCTTCCGGAAAAAGTTTTAAAATTTCTTCCGGTTTTGCATCTGTCGTAAAATCCCAGTCAGAAACTTGTTTACCCATTATTAAATCACGAACTGCCCCTCCGACAACATAAATCTGATATCCGGCTTTTTGAAATTTATTTAAAATATCTTGTACTTCTTTTGGTAACTTGTAAGCCATGGGAAAAGAGTACCATGGGTGGCAGGTGTATCACAAGTAGCACAGGGTGAGAATATACCAATTCTTCGCTTAAGCGTAATATTGGTATGAAAGTTGGTTATTAAAGTTGTTAATCATATTAACAGATGGTGTGGTACAATTTGCCAGATGAAGTGGAAAATTCCCCCGAGAAAATCGCAGGATTTAATTGAACAATTACTTTTGAATAGAGGGATAGAGAGTAAAGCGGAAAGGGAAAAGTTCTTTAACCCTAAACTGGAAGATTACGAAAAAGATCTAGAGATTCCGGGTATAGAAAGAGCCAACAAAAGAATATTGCAGGCAATAGAAAAAGAGGAATTGATAGTAGTTTTTGGAGACTATGACGTTGACGGAATCTGTGCTTCGGCGATTTTATATAAAAGCTTAACTTCTTTGGGAGCAAAAGTTTTGCCGTATATTCCTCACAGGGAAAAAGAAGGGTATGGATTATCAAAAGTAGGTTTAGAGTTTGCCAAAGATAATGGTGCCCGGCTTGTAATTACAGTTGATAACGGGATTGTAGCTTTTGAGCAGGCAAAGTATGCCAAAGAAATTGGTCTGGATTTGATAATTACTGATCACCATATTCCGGAAAAAGAAAAACCAGAAGCTTACGGGATAGTTCATTCTACCAAAATGTGCGGGGCAGCAGTGGCCTGGTGTTTAGTGCGCGATTTAATCAAGAAAGAATTATCTGAGGAACTTTTGCAATTTGTGGCAATTGCCACAGTATGCGACCTTGTGCCGTTACTTTGTTTAAACCGGGCAGTGGTTTTTGAAGGGTTGAAGGTTTTGGGAAAAACAGCAAATCCCGGTTTGCTGGCTCTGATAAACGAGTCAGGAGTAACTGGGGATATTGGTTCGTATGAGATTGGGTTTATGATTGGTCCGCGTTTGAATGCCATGGGAAGACTTCAGGAAAAAAAGATTCATATTTTAGCCAGTAAAGATTGGTCTGCCGGAATTATCGGGTTGGTTGCAGGAAAGATTTGTGAAGAGCATTTCCGTCCGGCAATTGCAATTTCAATAGGTGAGGAAATTTCCAAAGGTTCTGCACGGTCTATTAATGGAATAAATATTGTAGAAGTTATAAGAGAGCATTTAGATATTTTAATTGATGTAGGCGGACACCCGGGAGCAGCAGGATTTTCTCTTTTAAGCAAAAATATAGAAGTTTTTAAAAAAAAGCTGGAAAGCAGGATAATAGATTTACCGGAAAGTGAAAGAATTTTAGAAATTGATGCAGAAGTAGCAACTAAACAATTGACTAAAAGTTTAGTTTCCGGGTTGCAAAAGTTTGAGCCTTTCGGCATGAACAACAGAAAGCCTGTTTTTGCTACCAGAAATATGAAAGTTTCAGATATCAGAACAGTAGGCAACGGCAAACATTTAAAATTTAAAGTCGATTTCCTGGATGCCATTGCCTTTGGTATGGGCGGGCAGGTTGATCTTTTAAGATCTGCCCAAACCGCAGACTTAGCCTTTACCCTGGAACTGGATACCTACAACGGTAACAACAAGCTACAATTAAAAATTAAAGATATCCGTTCTGATCTATGCGGGCATTAGTATAACCAATGCTCCATCCCTCACCGGTTATTTTATCAATTCCTCTTAGGGGGAATACATCACCTAAACTTACTTTGTATTCCCCATTTCCAGCATATCCGCCACCATAATCAACAGGTATTCTAATAGCTACTACCCCTTCTCCCCATCCTAGTTTTACCATTTTACGGTCGCTGAATAATTCACGTATTGTTTCCGGATTACCCATTTTGACCGCTTTCAATAGGAGGGCTGAATAAGATAGCTTTTAGTTGTGTAATAATTACATCGGCAGGTTTAACAACTCTATAGTCTCCTTGCGTTTTTGCTGTGGTTTCCGGAACTACGCCAGACCATACTCCTGCATATCGTTCACGAGTTGATTTTGCCTGAGTAGCTCGACGTTTTATATCAGCTTCTACAAAACTCATATTTTAAACACCTCCTTCCATCTTGATTACCATCATTTCATGCTCGACTAATAACCCGATATAGTTACCATGATTAGCCCGTCTTCCAGTGGAGTCTTCAAGTTTGTTTAACCCGTCTGTCAATTGGTTCTTGACGGTTTGTTCTGATATGCCCAAATCTAGAGCAATTTCTTTACAGTATTGACCATTTGCCCGTTTCTCTATTATCTCCGCCACTCTGGGAGCAAAAGGGTGTTTTGCTGTTAGAGCTAATCTAGGTTTTAAGTCTGATTCAAATTCTCTTTCCATTAAAAAACCTCCCGAATGGGAGGCTAAATTCCTTTCTTTTTTAGATAAAATTTATCTAAAAAGACCTCCCAGAAATGCTCCTAAAAGGAGCACAATAAGGAGGACAACTAAAATTTCCACTCTTTTTAAATCTATGGCAATAGTTTTTGACATAAACCATATCTTAACTGACTCTTGACTGGATTGTCAAGTAGTGGTATTATCTTTTTTTGTTATGAAAATAAATCAACAAAATTTTGCATATTACTTTTACTTTACTTCCCGTAAGGGGGGTTGTTTTTCGTCTTGAGGATATAAAGTCCGCAGGATAGTAAACAGACCTCCCGCAAGGGGGGTATTTTTTTGGGTTAAAGTGAGTAACCTCACTTTAACGGGATAACTACAAACAATTCCGCGTTCAGCGGATAACTTAAAGTAAATGTTATCCCAGGAAGGATTTGATAATGAGAACATTAGAAAATAGAACATACGATTTAGAAATAATTGCAGGGAAGTGTAGCTTTAACTTAAATCACCTTGATGAAGAATACAAGATGGCTGAGATTCAAGTGCCAGATGGTAAAGGTGGTATGATGCAAGCTTTAAGTGCGGAACGAATGGTAGGCACAAAATCACGAACTGGACTTAGTCTTACTGAAGAAGGAAAGACAGAAGGTATGGGGACGGATGCTGATATTATTCTGCGCGCATTAATAACTGGTTCAGTTGAAGAGGTGCCGCCTAGTATATCTTTTGCAGAGAGATTTGTAAAAGAAATGAAGATGGGAGTCGCTGCTGAGATTATGACTCCCCATATCCAATTGCCTCTTTATGAGGGCAGGATCCCCAAAGGAATGTTTATGCCGTGGAATCCATCTAATGATCAATTGGGGTGGCATATAACCGAAATGGCAGTAGCAGCAGGCAGAAATAAATGGATGCTTGGTTTAAAACACGGTAAGTGGTTGGGAACAACGTATGAAGAGGCAACCAGTCCTGGTAATGAAAATATAACTTCTATGGAAAGCACCTGGCACGGTTTGCGTTCCTATGCGGTTCCCTTCTTGTCGGATGAAAATATTGTTTTTATTCATCGAGGGGTTGATGTTCCAGAAAAAGGTAAATACCGGAATCGTTTTGTTCATGAAGCTGTTCAGAGAGTAGCAAAGATGTTTCCTAAAAATAGAAGGGGGTTTGATCCAAATCATGGCTTTGGTCCTAAATTAAGAGATGAAATTATGGAAGGAACAATTGAGGCGGCAAAAATGAAGGTTAATAACAGAGATGAATATTTATACAATCTTTTACTAATTGAAGTAGGAACTTCAGAAACAGATTCTGGACAGCATCTTACCGTTGACGAATTAGGCATATTAGTCAGGGAAATCAGTAAATTTAGAAAATTGAGAGGTCCATGGATACCGGTGGATTAAACATTATTTAACTGAAAGGAGGTGTTGAAGATGACAGAAAGAGTATGTATTTCAGAGATGCGTGGAGAATGTTCAGGAGGAGGTTGTAAAGATCCGAAAACAGGAGTAATTAAGAAAGATTTGATGTATGCTTGTAATTGGAGAGAGAAGATGGAAGCGACCCTTGCAGTCTTGCCTTCTGTTGAAAGTGCAGACAGGATAATTTCTTGTAGCGTTGCTAATATTTCTCAAAACCAAGGCTGAAATTAAATCTACTTTTTTGATTTAATTTCTTTCAACAAAACATCATAAATTCTATTTAGTTTTGTAAGCATTTTTTTGGCGTATGGATTTTTTGTTTGCATATCAAAGAAAAGTTGTTCTGAATCTTTTCTGATAATTGATATGTGGTCAAGTAGAAGTTTGAAATCGTATGTATCTATAGGGGTTTTTTTAATGTCCATCCGCTGGCCGATTTTACCAATAAAATAAGAATAGCCTAAGCTAAAAGCCATATATTTATCGTGGTCTTTTGGAGTAATTTCAATTATCGTAAGTCCAAGATTAGAAAAAAACTTTTTTACTTGTAGATAATAATCTTTTTTCGTACTGATGTTCCATATGACTAATTTAAGACCGTTGAGCCGTTTTTTGATTCTGTAAGAGTCCGGACCAAACATTGGATGACTGGCAATTATCTGGGTAGACGTAGGTAAGTGATTTCTCATAATATCCACAGGCAATATTTTAACTGAGCAAACATCCATAATAATTGCGTTTTTTTTAACTAATGGGGCTATTTGTTTAACCAATGTTTCAAAATTAGAAATTGGTACACAAGGAATAATTACATCCGCATTTTTGACTGCATTATAAGATCCAACTATTAGGTTTTTGTGAGAGATATTTATTTTTTTACTTTCAATCAGGGTAATTTTTACTTGGCTGTATTTGAGTAATATTTTTACCATTAATTTTCCAAATCTTCCAAAACCAATAACTGCAACATTGGTATTTTTATCTAAAAAAAGATTTTTCATATTATTTTTTAATTACGACAAATGATGTTGAATTTAAAGGATCATCATGTGCTCCTTCAACTAGTATATTTAGACCATAAATATCGGCTGCTCTTTTTGAGGCAAAAACTGCTGTCTTTTTTTCTATCTTACCAACTTTGAGCAGTTTTGCTGATAATGCTGTATCCAGCTCATCCGTATCAGGTGAAACAGGAATTCGCGGCCAGCGTTTTTTTAGCGTCCGTCTGCACTGAGCAATCGCAACAGGATGACCGCGAAACAGGTTAATTTCCTTTATGGAAGTAATTTGCGGGTGAGATAAAATACTCATGTTGATAGGCATGGTAAATACAGCAAGAATCTTGAAATTGTATTTAGCCATAGCTTCAACCGATGCAAGGTAAGCACCTGAGCCAGAATTAGCAACAGCAAAAATCCCCCGATCGGTCTTACCGCTAACTACAGATTTGATGACATTTTCTGCATGAACGAGTTCCTTAATCAGATATTGTTCTGTTTTTATTCCAAGTTCTTCATGAGCAAGTCGGTAAAGAGCTTCATCAGTAAATGAACCAATAAGGCCATGAATTCCGATCACCGTTTTTTTACCCTTCAGCAGGTCTTCAATGCGGCATTTTTTTTGAAAATATAACTGGTTATCTTTTATTTTGTTCATCTAATTATAAAAAGTCTTGTAATTGTTTCTGGTTCAAAGGCGTTCCGATAGTAAAAATCATCCAGGGACTGCCAATCATATGACGAGAAATAAGCATCTCTTTGCCGGCAAGACTGGAACCAGTAGTAATGCAGGCATCAGCTTCTCCGTTTACTACCATTTCCGCAGCAGCAGAGTTTGAAGTTGCTTTAATCCATTCGGCTATTTCCTGTTCTTCCCATGGATATATTATCGGACGGGGAGTGGGATGGGTAGCTATTCGTATGCGTCCTTTTTTAGTTAATTCTTCTATTTCTATAATAGAAGCCAATTGCATCGCATCAAGAAGCATATAGTGATGGTCTGAACCCGTTTCAAAACTCCATTTGACTATTAATTAAGGCAGTGGTAGCCTCCATATTCACTAAAACAAGGAGGTGATTACCACTGCCCAAAGTGTATTTTACAGATGTCTTGACTGATGAGCAACTGGAATTTGTAGCCA
>JACPEY010000067.1 GCA_016183245.1 Candidatus Daviesbacteria bacterium | reverse complement strand
GGTAAATTTTGCCTTAACCCCGGCACGTTTTAAAGCTTTGTAAATAAAATCATGCACTAAAGGCCCCCTTAAAGAACCAATATGGGCAAAACCTGAAGGGGTAAACATATCATCCACCCAATATGGCTTATATTTTCCTGAGCCTATTATTTCTTTTGCAACCCGATCAGCCCAATACATAAGAATATGCCTAAAGTATACCTGAAGCTTTTATTTTTTGAAAGAAGGCCCTACCTAGGACGTTGGGATAGCCATTTTAACCAATCACTCAAACCACCCCTTGCTACTCCTACATTAGGACCTGGAGGCTGAATAGATAAAGCAGATTGTTCATTTCCTATTCCAAAACCTGAGTCTATTAGAGCTTGCAAGGCTTTTCTATCAACTACGTGAAGAGTCTGTATAGCGTCTCCGGCCTCAGGAGTTGCACCCAGCTCTACCCGCATAATACGATCAATCTCTAATGCTCTTGGATTATCAGTAGGAGGAACAAAAAAATCGCTTTTTTTGGGCGGTAGAACTTTTTTGCATACTCCTGTTTTTAAATCTATTTTGTTAAATACTGAATCAGGTAATACAGCTATTAATAATTCTTGAAACTCAAGTGGAAAAGATTTTGCGCCTCTCGTACTCTCTTCCCCTTCGTTTAGAGGTAAGCCAAATGGATAAGATTGCTCAAATAGCTCTATTTTCTCATTTGCTCTTTGTAACCCCCAAGCTCTAGTTAATCCTATCCATATATGCGGCATTTCTTCCGCGAGAACAACTCTAGCCATAGTCGCACCTATCCCAAGTTTTCGCCAATCCTTATGCACATCTCTTAATCCTGCATCTATTATTATGCTTTTTTCTATTTTTCCCTGAGTTTCCTGACTAATATCTTTTTGTATTCTCTTTAATCTCTTTCTTTTCTTTAATTTTTTCTCTTTAATTAAGTGAGGCTTCCTTACCTGATAAGCCAATGTTCCTACATCTTGAGCATCTGGTCCCAGGGTTCTTGCGAACAATACCTTATTCCCTCTTTGTATGTTATGTATAGTTTTGGAATAGGGAACAGTAAAAGCTCTACCTTCGCCATACGCAAAATCTAGTTCAAAAGGGAAAAATCTGCGCCTTAAGGCTTCTTCATTATCAGCTCTTATTTTAAAGAGTTCGTAAACAATACCTTCTATAACATAGGTTTTGTACGGTCTTGGGGATGGTATTAAATTTTGTCCTTGTGCTGAACCAATCTCAGCATTACGTTCAACAGCTGCCATAGCCATATAAGACAAATAATTATACTCTACTAATATTTAGTATTCAAGAATATAATGTAGTGTACTTCTTAATGAATAGTTCTGCATCCATTCTGGTGCCATGTGCTAGTAGATTTTCCAACATACTTGATAATTCATGAAGAGAAACAAATACTTTAGTAAAATTAATATAAACTAAGTTATCCAGCTGTTTTAAAGCCCCATTTTGTAGCATAAAATTAATATAAATCAATCCTCCTAATCTATAGTTAACAAGAGGTAGTGTATTTCTTCTTCCCTCAATAAGACTAAAACTTCTGCATATGAAAGCAACAATCATTGATTGTAGCTGTTTTTCATTGATTCTGTCTTTTAAAAGGAGGGTTCCTGCAAGACGCAATCCTAAAACAGTAGCAGCCAGTTCATTGATACTAGGGAATAAATCCTTTAAATTCTTAGCTGTATTTTTATAATATAAATAACTATGAGCCAGCTCATGAAGGGCAATAGAGCGCAAATAACCTCGTCTTAAATCTTCCTGGCTAAAACCCTCTTTAAACCCTCTGGAGAAAATTTTGTTGAACGTTGGCACAATTTGCTCTTTGACCCTTAAATCATTAGGTTGGTTAAAAAGAGTAACCTGGGCCCCATATTTTTCTATAGTGTTAGTATCAGTGGGCAAGTTCACGCCTGCAAACCTGGTTCTGGCCATAAACCCAGAAAACAAAACCACATCAAGCACTTTTGCTCTAATTATTGCTGCTTCAACCATTCCTTTAGACATCAGTGCATGCCTTCTCGCGCTTAATGTAACACTCTTATAATTATTGAGCCTCTCAGTTCCGTCCATATCTAAAATCCCGACCCAAGCCTGATAAGAGGCTTTTCCAAAAAAGAGTTCATCATCAAAATGATCAACTGGACCAATAGCAATATCAAAAATATATGGTGATTCAATTTTTAGAAAAGCTGCAGTAGCTTCCTCGTAACTGCCATCAAGTAATGCTTTTGACTGAATCTTTAAGGCTTTTCCGAATTCTTTATTATCTGTTATCTCACTTGCTTTAGTTAATTTTTCCGCAATGGGTTTTAATAAACCTGCATATTTTTTATGATAAGGAGTAGCCACAATTTCCCCGTTAACTTTTTCCAAAGCTGTATAAGGAGACAAAATTGCAGGGTCTTTTTGGCTCTCTTCTTCAATTTCTTTTTTGTCTATTTCTATTTTTGCCTGTTTTTCCTGTTCCAAATAAATTGGGACAATTAATCTTCCGGCTTCAACAAGCAGCTCAAGCACTGCCTTTTCACTATTTGATAATTTCGGTAGTTTGGGATTGAATTCTATTAATGGTAAATTATTTTTGTTCATAAATTATTAATCACTTGATTTCAAGCACTTTACACTTATACCTCACAATTGGCGTTGCAACTTCTACTACTTCTCCCTTTTTGGCTCCAACTAAAGCCTGGCCTAAGGGAGATTCATTAGAGATTCTTTTTTTTGAAGGGTCTGCTTCCACCCTTCCAACTATCATAAATTCATCAATGCCATCATCCATCTCAATTTTGACTGTTGATCCAATAACCACAAAATCTTGCGATGTAGGACTTGCTATAACTTTTGCACTTTTTAAAATATTTTCAAGCTCTGCTATACGGCTCTCTGCCATGGCTTGTTCTTCCATGGCTGTGTCGTATTCTGAATTTTCAGCCAAATCACCGTATTGCCTTGCCTGATTAATTCTTTCTGCAATTTGCCCTCTTTTGGTCTTTTTTAAAAATTCCAGTTCAGCTTTGGCATCAGCCAAACCACCGGAAGTAAGATAGGCATATTTTATATCCTTTTGCAAATTTTTATCGTTTTTAACCATTTTAGTAAATTTCGGTAATTTGCACAGATTTTAATTGAATGCGCGCAGCTTGTCAAACTTTCCCGTCAGCGTGATATAATTTGACCACGGCGCCCAGTCTAACTGGGCTGCCGAGATGACTTCGGCGCGTTCGTCTAGTGGCCTAGGACGGATCGTTCTCAACGATCAAATCACGGGTTCAAATCCCGTACGCGCTACTTAATCCCCCGTATACTTTATAGCCTGAGAGTAAGTTGTTATCTCTCCACTGCTGTCTTTGAATTGAACAAAGATAAAAAGGTCTTGTCCTGGGGTAGGATTATTAAAGCTAATTGTTTCTTGAGTTCCTCCTTGAGAATATTGTTTCCAGGGGATAGTACTTTCATCAGGGTTTGAAGGGAAAGGAGAATCTGATATCCGGTAATATAGAGTATAAGGAATATCCGAAAAAGCATCCTGAATACATACTCCTCCGGCATCAGGATAATTACCATCCAGTTTACAGGTAAAACCTGCAGGACAGGATATACCTGCAATCCCTCCACAAAAAGGAATTTGTCTATACTTTGCAATCGCATCCTTGATTGCGCCATCATATCGATCTGCTTCTTGAGGGTTAAAAAGATCATAAGGGGCAGCCCAAGCTCCGTAAAACCATACATATTCGTATTCACCGAATAAATACTGGAATAGTGGTTTGAAATCATTGATATCTCGAACCTTAAGATTAGCTGCATTGTTAGTAATCCATTGTTTAATCCATCCCCTGGTTTGATTAAAGTCATAGTAAGGCGCAAGTGTTGCTGCTAATTTTAGGTTGGGATACTGGGCAAGATGCGCTTCAAAATCCTTTCTGCGCGACTGGGTTTTCTCAGCTAATGCCTCTTCGGAAACATGCAAATAACCAGAAGTAATTTCGCCGCCTTCCAAAACTTTTAAAGCATAATTTTTCTGTTTAGCAGTTTCCAAGATTCCCTCGATAATATATTTTGTAGCTGAATCCCGATTATTTAGATTAAAAAACAATACATACAAGATCGCATCAGGGTAAGTTTGCTGTGTCCTATCGGCAATACTGCCTCCAATTATTTTTAATTCTGCAATAACTTGCTCTTTACTCATTTGATTTAACGCGGCAACTTCGTAAACCAAATCCACTGGATAATTATTGTAAAACTCAGGATCTATTACTACACCTTTAGCCCCAATATTTTTAGCAAGATTTAAGACCATATCAAATATCTGGTAAAACTCTTCCAAGGCTTGAACAGAATCCTCCGAATCTGCAGTTAAATCAATTCCCCCAATATTATTAGCAAATTCTGCCTTACACTCCCTCCGGCCATTACAAGGACCCACAAAACGGTTAAAATAAACTATTGGCCAAAGCTCTTTTGATTTACGCAAAGCGTTAATTTGGTTAATCTGTACACTGTTAGGTAAAAACTTCGCTGCCTCGCTTGCCCCGACATAAGGATCAATTATCGACACAGCAAAAGCATCATAAGGAGAATTGTATAAAATATTAAAATTATTTTGCACTTTATCCTGATCAAGCATACCTCCTACTGCCGGATAAGTGGGACAAAAAACAAAGCACGGGGTATTAAAGGAATAATACATTAATTGTTTTACAGACTTTTCAACCTGTTTCCTTTCAAAAGCTTTAGGTTTATAGATCTGCTGCTTAGAAACTAAATATGTACCAATAGGGATGGAGACTAGAAGAAGGAAAAAAAGTAATAAAGAGATAACATTTCTTTTATTAGAATAAAAACTCCTTAATCCTTCCATCAATTCAGTATGTTTGAGGAAACAATATTTTGTCAACTGGAAAACCGCCCAGGATTCTGATACGCTGGATGTAATGGGTAAGAAAACCCTGTATTTAAAAGTTACCTTTATTGCCATTCTGGCAGTTTTTCTTCCATATCTTATTGGACTATTAGTAAATCTTCCGCAACTTTTATTTGTCTTGCTGGCAATAGTCAGTGCAATTTCTTCTGTAATATTATTGTTCTGGATTCTAAAACCGCTGAGTAAAGTATCTGCAAGCGTGAGGATGTTTTCTGATGGCAACTTAAACAAGCGCGTTGATATAAGGACCGGAGATGAGTTTGAAGAAATAGGTAACTCATTCAATACATTGGCAGATAAGCTTTCTAAAACCATTCATGCCCTTGAAAACGACCGCGATATTGCTATTTCAGAAAAAAATAAATTTAATGAAATTCTTTCTTCAGTAATAGACGGCATTATCGCCCTGGATTTTAACAAAAATATTATTTTTATAAATAAAGCTTCCCAACAATTAATTGGGTTAAACGAGGCAGAAATCTATGGAAAACCAATAGATCAGGTAATGCGCCTTTTTTCCGACAATGATGAGATATTATCCAAAACTTACTGCCAGGGAAATTTTAATCAAAGTGCCAAACTTGTCGGCAAAGACGGTAAACAAACAAAAGTCAATCTGATGACTGCTCAAATCAATGGCGCTGTACAAACAAATTTAAATTGTATCTTAATCCTTCGCGACTTATCTTCTGAAGAAGAACTGGAACAAATGAAACTGGACTTTGTATCCATGGCATCACACGAGTTAAAAACACCTCTAACCAGCATCGTCGGCTATCTTTCTGTATTTTTAAACGAAGACAGAAACAAGCTTCCCAAGGAAAATATGGATCTTTTGGATAAAGCATTTACTGCTGCCCAACAACTGCAAACTTTAATTCAGAATTTATTAAATGTTAACAAAATCGAGAGGGAACAGTTATCTGTATCTCCGGAACCTGTTAATTATTCTGCAATACTTTCCAAAACCATTGAAGACTTAAAAGGTCAGGCTGCTCAAAAAAATATAATCCTCACGCTGAGTGTAAACGATGCTCTTCCTAAAGTACTTGCCGACCCTATTCGCATCGGTGAAGTCATCACAAACCTGGTATATAACGCCATAAATTATACCGATCCCGGCGGAAAAATAGATGTATCTGTGAAAGTTTTGCCTGACCAGGTCGAAACTACAGTCTCTGATACAGGTATAGGCATACCTGCCGAAGCCATACCTCATCTTTTTTCTAAATTCTTCAGGGTTTCGAACCAATTACAAAAAGCAAACAAGGGAACAGGACTGGGTCTTTATATTGCCAAATCAATTATCGAAAAACTCCAAGGTAAAATTTGGGTTAAATCAGCAGTGGGAAAAGGCAGCCAGTTTTCATTCACGCTCCCAATAGTAACCCAAGGTATCGGTATGTTAAATCAGGGTAAATTTGTTTCAGAAGCCATTCAAGCAGGGACTTTGAATTATTAAATAATTAGGATACAATATATAAAATGAATCCAGCAGTTAAAAAAATTCTCCTTGTCGAAGATGAAGATTTTATCCGTGAGTTATACACAAGACAACTTACTAAAACCGGTTTTTCGGTCAAAAGCGCAATAGACGGACAATCCGGTTTAGAAGCGCTAAAAGCAGAACCCTTTGATCTGTTGCTTTTGGATATCATGCTTCCTGGAATGAATGGCTTGCAACTGCTTCGGGAATTTAAAACCCAAAACCCGACATCTTCCATGATTACCATACTTTTGACTAATCTTGGTCAGGAAGCAGTTATTAAAGAAGGTTTTGACTTAGGTGCCCAGGCTTATTTAATTAAAGCATCTTATACCCCTGATCAGGTAGTCAATGAAGTAAAAAATGCCCTTTTTGGCAGCCAGGCCTCAACTTCACAAAATCAAAATTCAAGCTAAAAAATATGGATGCTTTTCCTCGAAAAATTTTACTTACAGAGGATGAAAAATTTGTCAGAGACTTATATTTTAGACAACTTAGTAAAGCAGGATTTTTAGTTAAAACTGCAGTTGATGGAAAAGAGGCTTTGGAAAAATTAAAAGCAGAACCCTTTGACCTATTGCTTCTGGATATCATGCTTCCTGGAATGAATGGTTTACAGGTGTTGCGGGAATTTAAAACCCAAAACCCGACATCTCCCATGATTACCATACTTTTGACTCAATTAGGCCAGGAAGCAGTTATTAAAGAAGGCTTCAAGCTTGGCGCCCATGCCTATCTGATGAAAACATCATATACTCCTGATCAAATTATAAATGAGGTAAAAAGAGCTCTTGGCGGACAATCTACCCTTCCTCCAAATCCAATCCCTACCCAATAATATGCCCAAAAGAATCCGTGAGAAAGTCATATTCCAAACAAAACTTTTTACAATCAAAGACATTAATATAGAGTTTAATCATAAAAAAGTAACTTACCAAATCCTGGAAAAAAACGATACTGCTTTAATCGTTCCGATAAACCAAAACGGCGAATTAATTTTAGTCAAAGAATACTTTTGCGCAATTGATGAGTATCAGTTAGGATTACCCAAAGGAAAAATTGATGCCGGCCACGATGATTTAACAACAACCAATAAAGAATTACAGGAAGAAATTGGTTTGAAGGCAGGAAAATTGGATAAACTCGGGACAGTCACCATGTCGCCAGGGTATTTTACCCAAAAAACTCATATCTTTTTAGCAAGAGAGTTAACTGAAAGTAAATTGGAAGGTGACGAAGAAGAAACACTGGAGGTAATTTTGCACCCGTTTGTTAAATTTGAAGAATTGATAAACCAGGAAAAACTCACAGAGTCAAGAATGATTGCTGCTTTATATCTAGCCAAAAAATTCCTCTTAGCCAACCCCTAGCCAACCCCTAACTTTTTTACCCTTTTATTCCAAACCTACACACCGGGTGTGGAAGTATATTGACACACCCGGTGTGTAAAGCTAAAGTTAAAATAGTATGCCTCACCGGATTATCCCTTTTGCTATTGGGGAATATTATCATCTTTACAACAGAGGACTAGAAAAGCAGAATCTATTTACAAGTAATAGGGAATTCTCCCGTTTTATCGAGGCTATCTTCTACTACCAGATCCAAAATCCCAAACCTAAATTCTCCATGCGTAATGGACCAAAAATGTTTCCTGTAGATGAAAGCAAGAAGATTGTGGATATTCTCTGTTATTGTCTGATGCCAAATCATTTTCACCTACTAGTAAGACAAATACAGAAAGGTGGTATTTCAGAATTTATGCGTAAGCTTTCCGAGAGCACAACAAAATATAGAAACATCAAATATAACCGCCAAGGACCACTTTTCCAGGGCGCTTTTAAAGCAGTTCATATTGAAACAGATGAACAACTTATCCATGTATCACGTTATATCCATTTAAATCCACTGGTAGCTTTTATTGTAAAAGATCTGAAGTTTTACCCCTGGTCTTCTTATTTGGAATATATTGCGTTGCGTAATAATCCTGCAGTGAAAAAGGAGATGATTCTAAGTTTCTTCAAATCTCCAAAATATTATGAAAAATTTGTTTTAGATCAGGCAAGTTATGGAAAAGAATTAGAGATGATCAAGCATGCCGCAATTGATGCAGAATTTTGAGCCTACACACCCGGTGTGTAAAGCTAAAATCACATATGAACCATATGAAGCTGACGCACTCAAGGAGCATTCATTCAGTCTTTGTTAAACAGATTATATTTTCTTTGTACTGCACGAGCAGAAAAATAAGCCAAAGGTACAGATAGAACTAAACCGGCAACTGTTGCAAGAGTAATTTTTGGCAACAATCTCTGTATTGCAACATCGCCGGTAATTTCTCCTATTCCCCAAGTAAGTAGTGGCATTGAAACTAAAAACGCTACAGGAACAATATCTTCCTTATGCGCTCGCAAGCCGTACCCAAAGGTCTAACAGGAGAAATTTTTGAGGTTATTTTTTCTACGCCTGGTTTCAAAACCTCAGGTACTTTCATAGATAATTATTTTATCTTAAAAACGGAACCAGAAGCAAAGCTACGATATTTACCACTTTAATCATGGGGTTTATTGCAGGCCCGGCAGTATCTTTATAAGGATCACCAACTGTGTCGCCTGTGACTGCAGCTTTATGAGCCTCTGAACCCTTACCGCCAAACTTACCGCTTTCAATATATTTTTTAGCATTATCCCAGGCTGCACCACCCGTTGTCATGGAAACCGCCACAAAAATCCCTGTTACAATTGAACCTACCAGCATCCCTCCCAAAGCCACCGGACCCAAGACAAACCCTACAATAACAGGTGACAAAACAGGGATCAAAGCAGGGATTAACATCTGCTTTTGCGCAGAAGCCGTAACAATATCTACACATTTTGCGTAATCGGGCTTTGCTTTGCCTTCCATAATCCCTTTAATAGTTTTAAATTGTCTTCTTACTTCTTCCACCACTGCTCCTCCGGCCCGTCCCACAGCCTCCATTGCAAATGAGGCAAAAAGATAGGGCAGTGAACCGCCGATAAACAAACCTACTAAAACTTTAGGATCTGATAATGAAAATGTTAATTCCGAGCCCCGGGCAGAAAATTCCTGGGCATATGCAGAAAATAATACCATAGCTGCGAGTGCAGCAGAACCGATTGCATAACCTTTTGTTACAGCTTTAGTGGTATTACCCACAGCATCCAAAGGATCTGTCACGCTGCGTACCTTTGAAGGCAAATTTGCCATCTCAGCAATCCCGCCTGCATTATCAGTAATAGGACCAAATGCATCTATTGCCACCACAATCCCTGCCAAAGACAGCATTGTGACTCCGGCCAAAGCTATCCCATAAAGCCCTGCCAAAACAAAACTTGCTATAACTGCTGCGGAAATTAAAATAATCGGCCAAAAAGTTGAACGCATTGACAAGGCCAAACCTGCAATAATGTTCGTTGCATGGCCTGTTTTCGAGGCAATCCCTAAATTCTGGACAGGTGCATACTTTGTACCTGTGTAATATTCAGTAATTACCACCATTCCTCCGGTCACCAGTACTCCGATTAAAGAAGCCAGATATAAATTCAAAGCCGGAAAACTGCCATTGCCGCCCATGAGCGCTTCAGTTACAGGATAGAATAAAACAGCACAAAGCCCTGCCGTAACTATCATGCCTTTGTAAAGTGCCCTCATGATATTCTTATCCGTAAGTCTGACAAAGTATGATCCAACAACAGATGCAAAGATGCCCATAGCAAGTATCAGCAGGGGAAAGGTGACTGCTGCATCACTTCCCGGGAAAAGAAGCTGCCCCAAAATCATTGAAGCAATTGCAGTCACGAGATATGTTTCAAAAATATCAGCTGCCATTCCGGCATCATCCCCGACATTATCCCCAACATTGTCAGCAATAACTGCCGGATTTCTGGGGTCATCCTCCGGTATCCCAGCCTCAATTTTACCTACCAGATCAGCCCCTACGTCTGCCCCTTTGGTAAATATCCCTCCGCCAAGTCTTGCAAAAACAGAAATCAAAGACCCTCCAAATCCAAGCCCGACTAAAGAAGCTAAATTACCGCCGGTATATTGAAAAAAACCATAAACTGCTGCCAAAGCCAAACCTACTACCAAAAAGCCAGTTACTGCCCCGCCTTTGTATGCAAGTATAAAAGCTTGAGATAAACCTTTTTTGGCTTCCTGGGCTACCCTGACATTTGCCCGCACAGCTACACTCATACCGATAAAGCCTGCAAGTGCAGAAAGTACTGCGCCTATCAAAAACCCGATAGCAGTATTTTGATCTAAAATAAAATAAATTAAAGCTGCCAATGCTATTGCAACCAGAGCAACCACTTTATATTGCCTTTGCAAATAAGCTGCAGCCCCTTCTTGTATAGCTGAGGCAATCTCCTGCATTTTCTCATCACCGGCATCCTTACGCATTATTTCCACAATCAACCAGAAGCCATAGATAAGCGCAGTCGCCGCGGCGACCCAGATAATTAAGTTTGCATTATTTACTATAAAATCCATGAAAATTTATTGAGGCAGTACTTTAGAATTTACACTAGAAGCCATTATTAAGTCAAGTAGCCGAATTAAGCCATGTAAGCCGGAGGGGGGATTGGGACACGTCTTCGGACAGCTGGCTGGGGAGGCCTGACTAAAGCTACTTTTAAGACATCATCCATATGTTTGGCAAAAATAAATTTTAAGTCTTTTTGTACATAATCGGGGATATCTTCCATATCTTTTTCATTGTCAGCTGGAGCAATTATAGTTTTGACCCCGGCCCTGTGTGCTGCCAGAACTTTTTCTTTAAACCCGCCGATTTCCAAAACCCTACCCCGCAAAGTTACCTCACCGGTCATGGCTACTTCTTTATGGACCGGAATTTTGGTAAATGCAGAAACTATCGCAGTTGTTAAAGAAATCCCGGCTGACGGCCCATCTTTAGGGATTGCACCTTCCGGAACATGGACATGGACATCAACTTTTTGGAAAAAACCCTCAGCAAGCCCCAAATCAGCCCAGTGGGACCTGACATAAGACATGGCTGCCTGGCCTGATTCCTTCATCACATCTCCCAGTTGCCCTGTTAAGAGTAAGTTACCTTTGCCGGGCATCAATGTAACTTCAATAAACAAAACTTCTCCTCCGGCCTCAGTTACAGACAAACCTGTTACCATGCCTATTTCATCCATCTTTTCTGCCAAAATCGGCAGGAATTTAATCGGGCCTAAGAATTTATGTATATCTTGTGGGCTAATTATGAATTTTTTGACTTCACCATTTCCTTCGGCAATTTTGCGGGCAACTTTACGCAGCACTGCTGAAACTTCCCTTTCCAGACTCCTGACGCCTGCTTCCCTGGTATATTCCCTTATGATTGAATATAAGGCCTCATCTTGAAATTCTATCTGGTCATTTTTTACGCCATGATTCTGCACTTGTTTAGGAATCAGGAATTTTTTGGCAATATGGAACTTTTCATCTTCCGTATAACCCGGATATCTGATAATTTCTAACCTGTCCCGCAAAGCTATAGGAATAGTATCCAAAATATTGGCAGTTGTTATAAACATAACATTGGAAAGATCATACTGCACTTCCAGATAATGATCCGAAAATCCCTCGTTTTGTTCCGGATCCAAAGCCTCAAGCAAAGCTGCAGAGGGATCACCCCTGTAGTCTGACCCGATTTTATCAATTTCATCCAGCATAAAAACCGGGTTGGTAGCGCCTGCCTGTTTTATTCCCTGAATTATTCTTCCTGGCATAGAGCCTACATAAGTCCGTCTGTGTCCGCGGATTTCTGCTTCATCCCGGATTCCGCCTAAAGAAACTTTGACAAATTTTCTACCCAAAGCCCTGGCAATAGATTTACCAATTGAGGTTTTACCAGTTCCCGGAGGACCAACAAAACAAAGAATCGGCCCTTTCATTTTACCTGCCAGCTTATAAACCGCCAGGTATTCAATAATCCTTTCCTTGACTTTCTTGAGTCCGTAGTGATCAGTATCCAAAATATCTTCTGCTTTTTTTAAATCAACTTTGCCGCGCCTGTCAAGCTTCCAGGGCAAATCTGTTAACCATTCCAGATAATTCCTGATGTAACCTGCTTCCGGATTGTAAGAAGACATTTTGGCAAGCCTTGATAATTCTTTTCTGGCCCGTTCCAGCACCTCTTTTGGCATTCCGGCTTTTTTAATTTTGAGTTCAAATTCCTTAATTTCCTGATGTTCTGTATCTGCTCCACCCAATTCCTCTTCAATGCTTTTCATTTGTTCCCGCAAAATTGCCTCTTTAGTCATCTTGGAAACCCTTTCCTGAGTTTGTGAAGAAATTTTCTGGGAGATTTCTAAAATCCTGATCTCTTTTGCTAAAAGCTCGGAGAGTCTTTGCAACCTTTCAGCTGCAGAAACCATCTCCAAAATCTGTTGTTTGTCGATAGTTTTAAAATCAATTGCCTGAGTAATGGAATTAACCAACTGATTAGGGTCATCTGAATAAGTAAAAAGAGACCAGTTGGCAATATTGCTTTGGTCAAAAAAAGGATTGCCTCCGAGCTCAAGGTAACGTTTCACTTGTTCCCTGACAGTCCTGACTAAAGCTTCTGTCTGCTCTGTTTTTTCATAAAGGTCGGGAATTTCTTCTATTTCCGCCTCAAGATATGGTTCTGTTTGGATAAAGTTTTTAAGATATACCCTGCTTAACCCTTCTGCCTGCAAAGTGTATTCCCCTTCAGGATTTTTCACTACCCTTCTTACCAGACAAACCGTACCTACTTTATACAAATCTTTATCTGTAGGATCTTCAATCCGGGAGTTTTTTTGGGTTACAAAAACTATTAATTTGTCTGAATTCCAGGCTATATCTAAAGCAGCTTTTGATTTTGGCCTGCCGGAAATAATAGGGACAGAGTTGCCGGGAAAAATCACCGTATCGCGTAAAGGGCCAACAGGCATAGTCGGTTTTAATTTTAGAGGTTCATTTATAATTGGTTTTACAAAGTCAGCCATATTATCTTTTAATTATTAGCAGAATAACACTCTGAGTGCTAAAAGTCAATACCCTTTTTTGCTAAAATACCCTTATCAAACGGGTGTTTGACCGGCACCATCTCGGTTACCAGATCTGCTAAATCTATCAGGCTTTTTGGAGCATGATGACCGGTTAATATTAAATCCAATCCTTCTGGTTTATCTGTAATTAATTTAACAACCAGGCTCTCAGGAAGTATGCCTGATGAAACTGCTCCCACAATTTCGTCTGCTACAACAACATCCCACTTTCCGGAAACCATTCTTTTGTATAATTTCTCAAAAGTCTCGCGGGCTGCTTTCTTGTGTTCTTTCAAGGGTAGTTTATCCCCTAAAATTTTTACAAACCCCTTACCCCCCTGGATAAACTCCACAAACGGAGCAAGTTTTTTTACCCCTTCTTTCTCCCCTGTAAACCAGATTTTGCCAAATTGAACTATCAGACATTTTTTCCCATATCCCACAGCTCTAAGCACTATTCCCAAAGCCGCCGTAGTCTTCCCCTTCCCCTCACCGGTATACAAAATAACTAACCCTTTTTGCTCACTCATGAGTAAATTCTACCAAATAATCCCCTTGTCTATATGTCCACCCTTGGGGTGGAATTGTATTGACACCTGCGGATTTTAGGTCGAATTTGTGCTTGGAGGATTACAAATTATGTAACCGAAGGGTAGCAGTTACGAGACAGATTAAATCTTTATCTGCTGTTTCTTCTGAGTAAATGTCTGAAATTAAGAATATTCTGAATTCCCAATAAAACAAATGCTCCGCCACCTAAAGCCCCCATACGTGCAAGAAAATTAAACGATTGATCATCACTCCGTCGATCCTCAGCACAGATTCTGTCTTTTTCATTTTTGAGCCGTCCCCAATCTCTTAATCTTGAATCGTCCGGTTTCCTAACTTCCAGATATCTCACGATTAAACCACCGTCAGAACCTAACGTCCCATCTTGAAATAATTCCTTTTCTAAATCATATGTAGCTGCGTTAAGAGCAGAACATTGTTGACTCAGTGAACTATCAGATTGTCTCATCCAGTCATAAATCCCCATCACTGTCAAAGTAGTAGCCGCTGCTGTAACAACAGACCAACCAACAATTCTTCTTCTAATTTCAGGGCCAGATAAAGATTCAAGGCTCATTTAGTACTATTATAAGATTATTAAATCAGTTGTCAACACATTGAATATCCACAGGAGTGGCATTTTTTGCAGCCTTCTTCCATGACAAAAGAGACTGAACCGCATTCAGGACAAAGATCTGCATTGGTAGTTGGTAGTTTGTAGTTTGCAACTGGTAGCTCTGGATCTCCAGTACTTGACTCTTTGATCCCGCCGTTTGTCAAATTCAAAGGAACTTGTTCTGCATTGCCATTCTGGGTATCAATTACTAAATCTTCTGCCAAAACTTTGGCAATTGCATCAGCTAAACTCTGAACCCTGTTTTTACCGAAACCTACAGATGACGCTCCGCCAATCCCCCGCAGTTGTCCCACAATCTTTGCAGCAACAGCTTTTGGGTCAGTTTCTTTTGCTCCTCTTGCCAGTCTTAAAGATAAAGATACCAGTCTTCCCATGGCTTCAGCATCTGCCATAGTATGCATGCCCGCCCGGCCAACTGTTACAAACACTTCAAAAGGCTGGTCTTCTGTATCACGGTTTACTGTTATAAAAGCCTCTCCTGCAGGGGTGGAAATTTTATAAGTCCTGCCCCGAAGAATCATGGGCCGTTCCGCCACAGGCGCTGCAGCATCATCTTTGGTCTTAGACAAAGAAGATGAAACATTCAAAACCTGCACAGACTTGGAACCATCCCGGTAAATTGTTATTCCGTTACAACCGGTCTCATAAGCTGTTATATATGCAGTCCGGACATCATCACGGGTAGCAGAATTAGGCAGGTTAATTGTCTTGGACACACCATTATCCGTATATCTTTGAAAAGCTGCCTGCATTTTAACGTGCCAAACCGGATCAATCTCCTGAGCTGTCACAAAAACTCTCTGATATTGTTCAGGCACTTCAGAAACGCCTTTAACAGAACCATGTTCCAATACTTTGGCTGCCAGATCATCACTGTAAAACCCTTCTTTTTGGGCAATCTCGGTAAAAGTTTTATTGGCAATGGTCAAAATCCTGTACTGATCTCCTTTGGCTTTGGCTTTATGAATATAAGCTAAAGCAAAAACCGGTTCAATCCCTGAGGAACAATCTCCAATAATGGAAATGGTTCCGGTAGGAGCAATTGTGGTAATGGTGGAATTTCTGATTTTTCTTCCACCCTCATAAGCAGTAGAGGCCGGCCTGTTTTGAAAAGCACTGGCAGAAGGATCTGCATAAATTGAATTTGCAAAATTCGGAAAAGCACCGCGGTCTTGGGCCAACTCTTCTGACATTTTGTGTCCTTCCTCATTAATAAATTTCATTAACTTTTCAGCTAAATTTATTGCTTCATCAGAGTCATAGGGAATTTTTAACTTAAAAAGCATGTCGGCAAAACCCATTACTCCCAAACCAATTCTTCTATTACCATGCACCTCGTCATAAATCTGCTTTAAAGTATAAGGATTAGTTTGCACTACATTATCTAAAAAGCGGACTGCACAACGCGTTACTCTTTCCAAACTCTCCCAGTCTGCATCTGACCCATCAGCTAAAACAAACTTACCTAAATTAATTGACCCTAGATTGCAAGCATCCCATGGTGCCAATGGCTGCTCGCCACAAGGGTTTGTACTTTCAATGGTTTCCAACGAAGGCACGGGATTGGCAGGGGAGTTATTGATACGGTCAATAAATATAAGTCCCGGGTCGCCTGTTTTCCAGGCCCTTTCTATGATTTCATCAAAAACCTCTCCGGCATTTAATTTACCTACTGCCTCACCGTTATCCGGAGTAATCAACTCATAATCTTCCCTCTTACTTACCGCCTCCATAAACTTATCAGTTATCGCCACTGAAATATTAAAATTGGCAATCTGCTTATCTAAAAGAAGGGTTTTAACATATTCCCTGGCGCCATCATCAGGCAAAAGCGGGGAGATTCCTTCGTAAATAGGTTTGTTCAAATCATCAAGCTCTGCTTTACAGCGGATAAATTCCAAAATATCCGGGTGATCTACCCGCAAAATACCCATATTAGCCCCCCGCCTGGTACCGCCCTGTTTTATGGACTCTGTTGCGGCATTAAAAACCCGTAAAAACGAAACCGGCCCGGAAGCTACACCACCGGTAGTATTTACAATTGAGCCGGCAGGACGAAGCCGGGAAAAAGCAAACCCTGTTCCGCCCCCTGTCTGGTGAATAAGTGCTGCATATTTGATGGAATCAAAAATCTCCGGCAAAGAATCCCCGACAGGCAGGACAAAACAGGCTGAATATTGAAGTCCATTTTGTTTGCCCGCATTCATAATAGTAGGGGAGTTTGGTAAAAACTCCTGGCGAACCATCATAGAGTAAAAATCCTTAGCCAGCTCTAAAACTTGCTTCGAGTTTTGTAAGAAGTCAAATTCAGCTGAAGCAATATCATAAGCTATATGCCAAAATCTTTCGGCAACAGTCTCTGCAACTGTTAAATTTTCACCCTTTAACAAATATCTCTCCTGTAAAATTTTATTTGAGCTTTCAGAAAATGTAGGTTCCGGCAAACCCAGAGGTAATTCGGGTATTTTTTTGTAGCGGGGAATAAACCTGGTTTCAAAAGTCCGGTCATTTAGACTTAAACTGCTGGTTTTGTGTTCACCGTTAGTTTTGCTTTGATTATTTGCCCTTGGTACAGAAACTACCTGAAGGATTGATTTAACTTCTTTCTTACCTTTTACTTTTTTCATGATTTTATTAACTGCAAAGTCTCCAGTTCTTTCTCAAAATCTTTCGGATCAGAAAAAGTCCGGTAAACGCTGGCAAACCGCAAATATGCAATAGGGTCCAGTTTTTTAAGCCCCAAAAGAACCCATTTACCCAAAGTCTGGGAAGTAACTTCCTGCAATCTCTTTGCCCTAATCCGGCCCTCTATTCTATCAAGAATATCTGAAACCTTGTCAATACCCGGTCTTTTTTCCAGCGCCTTATTTAACCCTGCCTCCAGTTTCTCACGAAGGTATGGCTCCCGTCTTCCGTCCTTTTTTAAAACCAAAAGCTCAATCTCAGCCAAAACCTCATATGTTGTAAACCGCTTTGAGCACTTCAAACACTCTCTCCTCCGCCTCACTTCACCACGACTATCTACCAATCTTTTATCTACTACCTTACTTAAATTACTTTGGCAAAACGGACATTTCACAAAACGTATTGTAGCATAACATGTTGATATCTCCAAGTGTCAATACACAAGATATGGTATAGTCAGTCTTCGGACTTATTTTTCGTCTGACCTGCTTCGCCCGCGTTGCCACTGGCGCGAGGCATGCAAGGTGAGCGGCTAAAGACAAAAAACTGAAAGCTATTGAAGATTTTGGATAACCACTTTTTGCATCACATCCCCAATAACTAATTGATCTACTACTTCCTGGCCGGAAATGACCATACCAAAGATTGTGTAACTGGGCGGAAGCGGGGTATCTTTTTTTAAGATAAAAAACTGGCTGCCGTTGGTATCCGGCCCTGCATTTGCCATGGCAACTATACCTTTAACATATTCCCTGGTAACCGGCTCATCAGCAAATTGATATCCCGGTCCTCCGGATCCAGTACCTGTAGGATCACCCCCCTGAACCACCCAGCCTTCCACCCGGTGAAAAGTTAAACCGTCATAAAAACCGTTTGATGCCAAAACAATAAAATTAGAAGCAGCCATTGTTGCCTCAGGATAAACCTGAAATTGGATTACCCCTTTTGCGGTTTGAATTGCTGCTTTTTTATTTTGCAAAACTTCCGGTTTTAATATTCCGGGAAATTGGGAAACTTTTTTTACTTTTGCCAAAGGCAACTCAGTGGTCTGTGGAGCTTGTTGTCCTGTTTGTGGTGCAGGTGTTTTGTTTATCATAAATTCTAAATCTTTAGGTGTCGGAGAAGGGGAGACAGACACACTGCCCACTTCCTGTTTAAATTTTATAACAGCCAAATAAATCCCTGCTCCAATAAGAAAAACTATCAAAAGTATCCCTAATAACCTCTGGCTTGTCATCGCCAAATATATAGCACCAAATACAATTTATGACAAGAAGCATTTTTAGGTAGAGCATAATCATAAGTATCAATTCAGATTCTCTTAAAGTTTTTCAAATGAATAATCCAAAAGTTCTCTGGCTTCATCCCTCCTGTCCTCTGACCCAAGCAAAATCCCCACAACTTCTTGTCCACCTTTTCTTGCTAATGTAATTAGGGTCAATCCTGCTTCAGGAGTATAACCTGTTTTAAACCCGACAACTCCCGGGTATGTTGTTAACAAGTTTATCCCTGAATACATATCATAATCCTGATGATCCTCTGTTTGCGGCAAATAAACATGTTCTGTTCTGGAAATTTCAACAACTTCCGGATAACGCCGAATTAAATATCTTGTCAAAATTGCCAGATCATAAGCTGTTGAGTACGAATTATTGTAATCTTCGTCCAAACCAGTAGGGTTTGCAAAATAGGTATCATTCATACCCAATTGCTTTGCTTTATCATTCATAAGTTCAATAAACTCCTCCCTGCTTCCGGTTACACTTTCTGCTAAAACTTCAGCTGCATCATTTGCCGATATTAAAAAAATCCCGGC
>JACPEY010000064.1 GCA_016183245.1 Candidatus Daviesbacteria bacterium | reverse complement strand
GAAGCATAGCGGGCAGGCCCGCCAGACGGCCTGCTCTCTGATTCCGGTTTAATATCTGCCCCAAAAAGCATTGATAAGCCGATTTTTCCTTCAGGAGTCACATCAGTTACTCTGACTTTAACTTCCTGTCCTTCTGTGACAATATCCTCTGCCCTTTCAACATGACCCGGAGCCATTTGGGAAATATGTACCAATCCGTCTTTGCCAGGCGTAATTTCCACAAAAGCCCCAAAAGGAGCAAGTCTTACTACTTTACCAGTAAATTCCTCCCCTACATTGACAGTTTTAAACATTCCTTCAATTTCGGTAATGGCTTTATCAACACCAGATGAATCTGTTCCGGACACCATTACTGTCCCGTCATCTTCAATATCAATCTGAGCACCGGTTCTGGCAATAATAGCATTAATATTCTTGCCACCCGGCCCGATCAACATCCCGATTTCTTCCGGTTTAATATGCAATGTTTCCACCCTTGGGGCATATGGCGATAAAGGACCAACAGCAGGCATTGCTTTATTCATCTTTTCCAAAATTTCTAACCGGGCTTTTTTACCCATTTCCAAAGCAGATTCAATGATTTCAAAAGAGAGTCCTGAAAGCTTGGTATCCATTTGTATGGCAGTGATACCGTTTTTAGTACCCGCCACTTTAAAGTCCATCTCGCCGTAAAAATCTTCCACTGCCCTCATGTCAGTCACTACCTGAAATTTCTTATCGCTGGAAAACAGACCCAATGCAATTCCTGCCACCGGTTCCAACAGCGGAACTCCGGCATTTAACAAAGCTAAAGTAGCAGCACAAACAGAAGCCATGGAGGTAGAAGCATTGGCTGCCAAAACTTCAGACACTACCCTGATAGCATAAGGAAAATTTTCTTCAGAAGGCACAACTGCAGAAAGGCTTTTTTCAGCCAAAGATCCGTGACCAATATCACGCCTGTTAGGAGGACCTAATCTCTTTACCTCTCCCACCGAGAAAGGATTTATACCCATATTGTAATGGTGCATAAATCTTTTTTCCCTCTCGCCTTCCATGCCGTCCAGGGTTTGTTTAAGCGAAGGCGCACCCAGAGTAACAATAGATAAAACCTGTGTATCTCCGCGGTTAAACAAAGCGCTGCCGTGAGTCCTTGGCAAAAGACTGACTTCCATTTCCAGAGGCCTGATCTCATCCATATTGCGGCCGTCAACCCGTTTGCCTTTTTCTAAAACTGTCTCGTGTACGATTTCTTTGGCAACTTTGTCAAAAATTCCGGCAATAATTTGCGGGGTTAAAGTTTCAGCATACTGCAGCGCTAACTCTTTTTTAATTTTATCGCCCGTTGCCTCATGCCAGGGGTGTTCATTATCAAAAAGCGCTGCCTCAATCCTTTCCCTGGTAATCTTTGTTACCTCAACTATCAAAGCTTTCTCTATCTCTTCAGCTAAAGAAGAGAGTGGTTGTTTTTCCTTACCAGCCTCTTTTGTAAACTCCTCAATTAAAGCAATAATCGGCTGGACAGCGCCGTGAGCTGTCTTAATCCCCTCAAAAACTTGCGCTTCAGCAACCTGCTTACCGGCAGTTTCTATCATTACTACTTTTTCTTTACCGGAAGCGACCAAAAGATCCATGCTCAATTTTTCCATCTCTGCCATGGTAGGATTTACCACTAATTTTCCCTCTTCCTCTCCCACCCGGACTCCGGCAATCGGCCCGTTCCAGGGAACAGATGAAATAGATAAAGCAGCTGAAGCTCCGATTAAACCAACAACATCCGGATCATTGGCCTGATCAACAGATAAAACAGTTAAAATCACCTGTACTTCATTATTCTTAAATTCTTTGGGGAAAAGGGGACGGATAGAACGGTCAATCAACCTGCCGGTCAAAACAGCTTCATCTGTAGGTTTGGTCTCTCTTTTGATAAACCTGGAAGAGGAAATCCTGCCTCCGGCGTAATGTTTTTCTACATATTCAACAGACAAAGGAAAATAACCAATATCTGCTGCTAAAGGCTGCGTGGCAACAGTTGCCAAAATTACTGTTTCACCCCATGAAACTACAACAGAAGCATCTGCCTGCATGGCAAGCTTACCTGTTTCTAATTTTAATTTGCGACCATTAAGGTCGATTTCTTTTGTTATTACTTTATGCATTGTTTTTCGTCATTGCGAGGAGGGTCGAAGTTTCGACCCGACGTGGCAATCTTTCAAGTTAATCAGTTGATTAAGGTGGAAGATTCCTCACTAATCGTTCGGAATGACATCTTTGAGGACTTGGAAACTGGGTAAGAGGTAATTAGTTTCAGTCTTTGACTGATGACTACTTCTCTCTTTGCAATCCCCAAATCACTCTTACTAAATCATTATAACACAATTACTTAGAAAGTCCTAATTTCTCAATCACTATTTTGTATCTATCGTTATCTTTTTTAAATAGATACTGCAAAAGCCTTCTTCGTTTATTAACCATTGATAAAAGACCGCGCCTTGAGTGAATATCGTGTGAATGCTCTTTTAAATGAGTTGTTAAGTTTTTAATTTGTTCGGTTAAAAGCGCAACCTGCACCTCAGGGGAACCTGTATCACCGGACTTTGTTGCAAACTCTTTAATTATTCTCTGCTTGATCTTAGGATCGAGTGGCATGGCATCCTCCTTATAATTTTAAGAGACAACCTCGGTGCCAAGACGTTGCTCTTTTGTTTGGGGTATTGTAACAAAAACTTTTAAAATATGCAAATATCAGGTATAATAACCGGTATGAAAAAGTATCAGTATATTACATCCAAATCAGATATTATGGGCGGAGCGCCTTGTATAGTCGGAACTCGAATACCGATAGCAGTCATTGTAGCGCGCCTTAAAGAGGGATATACTCTTGAGGCAATTCATGAGGGGTATCCATGGGTATCCTTGAAAACTCTGGAAAAAGCAGTTAGCGAGTTAGTAGACAGACTTAGTTCTACTAAAGATGCCTCAAAAATTTTACAAACACAAGCTGCTGCTTGATGAAGGCTTTTTCTATAAACAAAGCCTGCCTATTACCAATAGCAGGTTTAATGTTAAACATATCAAGGGGGATTATAAGTATACTTCGTTATCTGACCCGAAAGTATACGCATTTGCTGTTAAGGAAGACAGAATAATTGTTACGTTAAATGTCAAAGATTACAAACCATTAGCCCCGCTGAGTAAATTGACAGGTGTAATCGGTGTTTCTGCCAATCTAAGCTTAGATCAAATTGATAAAAAATTAACTGCGCTTTTAACCAAATCCACCAAAAAGTCTCTATTGGGAAAATTATCAACAATTAGTGAAGAAATATAAGAATGAAAAACTACCGATACATCTCAGCCTATTATCTTCTGGCAATGTTATTTTTAGTTTGTCAAATCAACCTAAAGATGAGCCTTTGAAGATTTTGGGGGTGAGCCATTCAGGTTCAACTGTTTCAGAAACAACACCCTCTCCGGCCGGTCTTTCTTCAGGCGAGGGCTGATTAACATTGCTTACAGGCGAAACAACCGGAGGAACTGTAGATGATACGGGTGGTTGAGGTGTTGCACTCTGACCAATAGCAGCTGAAAGGGCGTTCCAGTCATAAGCAGGTTGAGCTTGAGTTATTACATTCTGAGGCACATTCTCTGTAACTACGCCTGCAGGACTAGCAGATTTAGAAGAAGAAGGCTTTCTTCCCCCCACCCGGAGACATTGTGCAACAGCCATATAAGTATCTGCTGTTACTTTAGGATTTAGTAAATTATTTGTTGCGTCAAAAATACCGGCCAAAAGATTACTGGCGCTGTCCGAATCCAAACTATACCCCAAATCTGAAATTAAATTCGTCACCACTTCAGAAACAGAAGAAGCAGCTGTATCTAAAACATTGGTTTGGCCAAAGGAAGAATTAGCAACTTGGGTATCAATATTTACAACATGGGTACCGGAAAAAGCATTTTGATTCTGCAGATATAAATTACCTAAGGTATTTAAGTTAACCGCCCCCACTGTAAACACCAGACTAAAACCACTGCCCTGGTAATGAGGAATAATCCTGGCTGGTTGAAAAGTTTGCCCTTGAAGAACATGAAAAACCAAATTTAAATTGTTTCCTTCCGCATACCAGTCTAATTTTTCTAAAGAAGGCACTGTGCCATCTGAAGCAGCCACACCTTCCAAAGTCAAAGTCAGATTTCCACCGTTTCCCGAAGGAAGATTTTTTTGGACATGGTCTATTCCAAAAAGATGAGCCTGACCAACTAAAATATTGTCATCGCAAACAATACTGACCTCTTTGCCGGCAGCTTCCAAAGTCAAAAATAATGACAACCCTGCTGCCAGTTTATCTATATCTACCCCTGCGGGAACTGCAATTAAAATGCTTTTGGCATTAGGCAGAAGATTTTTCAGTTCTGCAATTTGTGCGTCGTATTTCACAACCAGATTCTATCACCACTAGCCCATAATTTCAAGTGTACGCAGAAATTATAGTCTTTTCTTAGATAACTCTGAAGGATTCAACTACATCTCCGATTTGAAAATCCACTATTGGATCAAATAACATGCCGCAGTCATTGCCTTTTTCTACTTTATTTACCTCATCTTTTACTTTTTTTAAAGATTTAAGCTTAACTTCACCAATACTGGCACCATCCCGCATTATCCTGATTTTTTGCCCTTTGGCAATTATTCCTTCAATCATCCGGCAGCCTGCAATCTTTTCATTTTTTCCGTGCGGAAATTCGGCAATAATGTTGGCTTTCCCTAACACTTCCTCCAATTGTCCAACTTCCAAAAGAGTCTGCACTACTTCCTCAACATCTTCTAAAAGCTCATAAATAATATTATAAGTTCTGATTAAAACATGTTCTGTGTCCGCATGCTTTTGCGCAGTTGAAGCAACTTTAACATTAAATCCGATCACAATTGCCCCGACTGTTGATGCCAGTTTAATATTTTCTTCCCCAATATCGCCTGTACCGGTATAAATAAAATCTATAACTTTTCTCTCTTCGTTCATTTTGCCCAGAGACTGCTCAATTGCCTCCAAAGACCCTTGCTTATCTGCTTTAATCACCACTTTAAGAGTTTTTGCCTCACCTTGTTTTAGCTTGTCTACTAAAGATTGAATAGCCTCTGCTTCTTTTACCTCTGCCAGCTCCCCTAAAACTGCACCTACTTGAGGCACGCTTTCCAAACCCAAAACTTCAACCGGGGTAGACGGCCCTGCTGCATCCAAGCTCTTGCCTGAAGAATCAAACATTCCCCGGATTTTTCCTTTAATCCCGCCGATCATAATCTGGTCATTTTTTTTCAAAGTTCCGTTTTTTATTAAAATGGTGGCTATTGGCCCTTTGAATTTATCTATATTAGATTCAATGACTACCCCGGTCGGAGATTGAGAAGGATCGCCTTTTATCTCATGCATCTCTGCTACCAGTAAAATCATTTCCAACAACTTATCTACCCCTTCACCTGTTTTGGCAGACAAAGGCACAATTGGCACATCTCCGCCATACTCTTCCAGACTTATGTTTTGATCAGATAATTGCTTTTTTAACTTCTGCAAACTGATATTTTTATCTATGCCGGGTAAATCTATCTTGTTAACCGCCACAATCATAGGCACTTTCGCACCTTGAATATGTTTTATTGCTTCAATAGTTTGCGGCATCACCCCGTCATCAATTGCCACCACCAATATAGCAATATCTGCAACATTTGCCCCGCGGGAGCGCATTTTTTCAAAAGCAGCATGTCCGGGAGTATCTATGAAAGTGATTTTACGGTTTTCCGTAAAATCATCCTGAGCGACCGAAGGGAGTCGAAGGATCCCTCGATTCGCTTCGCTCTCTCGGGATTTCGATTCCTTCGGAATCTCAACTTGATATGCACCTATATGTTGAGTTATTCCGCCGTGTTCTTTTGCTGCCACAGAAGATTTTCGGATAAAATCCAAAAGAGTAGTCTTGCCATGATCAACATGGCCTAGGATTGTAACAATAGGCGGTCTATTTATTGCACTCATTTTATGAATTAACTCCCTCTATCAAAACTGAAAGGAAAATGTAGTAGGTAGTAAGTATTATGGGAAAAGAGAAAGTTTAATAAATTTCATATTCCTTACTACATACTACTTACTACTATCTACCTGCTCCTGTTTCAGCTCTTTCATATCTTTCTCCGTATCAATCGCTTCTTTAGATTCTTCTTACTCATTAACAACATCTGTTTCGCCAATTGCCTCTTCCATTTGCTGTTTTTCTGTTTGCAGACTCTCTTTATCTACAGATTCTTCCAAAACTTCTCCAGCTTTTTCTGCTGCCTCTTTTTCTTCTTTACTGCCTGCATTTTCTTCCGCATCTAAAACCTCTTCTTCTATTTTTTTCTTGGCCTCCTCTTTATTATCTGCAGCTTGAGCAGTATCATCGGCAACTGGGGCTCCAACTTGAGGCTCTTCTTTCTTTTCTCCGGTTCCTTCTTTGTTTACCTCTGACTCCTTGGACTCTTTTGACTCATCTGGCTCTTGCTTTTCTTCCTCTTGTGCGCCGACAATATCTATTTTCCAGCCGGTTAGTTTGGCAGCCAGCCTAACATTTTGTCCGCCCTTGCCAATTGCCAAAGAAAGTTGCATTTGCGGCACAGTCACTGTGGTAATTTTATCCTTTTCATTTAATCTGACCTGGATGTCTTTAGCCGGAGAAAGCGCTGCGGCAATAAATTTAGCCGGATCATCCGAGTAACTGATAATATCAATTTTCTCTTCTCCGAGCTCGCTTATAACAGCCTGAACCCTAACCCCTTTTTGCCCTACCAGGCTGCCAACCGGATCAACACCCTCCTGGGTAGACGCTGCAGCAATTTTGGTCCTTGAACCTGCTTCCCGGGCAATAACTTTGATTTCTACAGCACCGGATTGGATCTCCGGCACTTCCAAAGCAAAAAGCGCTTTTACTAAATTCGGGTCAGACCTTGAAACAACTACTTCTGATCCGCGGCCTGTTTCCCTTATTTCTTTCACCAAAAACTTCAACCTTTGATTCTGATGATACATTTCACTGTGAACCTGCTCCGGCGGAGGCAAAACGCCTTCAGCCCGGCCCAAATCCACAAAAAAAGTATTTCCTTCCTGTCTTTGGATCGTTCCTGAAATAACTGTGCCCACCTTGCCTTCATATTCTGCCAAAATAGTACCTCTTTCAGCCTCATTAAGCTTTTGCAGGATAACCTGTTTGGCAATTGAGGCAGCAATCCGGGCAAATCCAGGCGGCGTGACATTTTCCTTACCGTGAAAAATGGAAATTCCGCCGTTAACAGGATCAACTTCTGAAGTATATTCTTCAAAATCTTCAGGGATTGGTTCATTTCTGAGCATCAGATCTTTTTTATAAGCAGCCAAAGCAGCCATCCTGATAGCATCTAAAACCACTGCCACCTCCACCCCTTTTTCAGAGGCTATTTGATTTAAAGCTGCTGCAAATTCTGTTCTAGCTTGTGCCATAGTATAAAAAAGGGTGGGCACTAGTCCCACCCAAAGGCTAATTGGATTGTTAACCACGGATATTTTAATCCTTTGCCCGATTGAAGTCAAGAATAAATTATGATAGTGTGATATTTCCAAATGGGTATTAACTTTAAAAGATATTTTTTATATCTTGTTAGATGGCAGCTAAGCACTCCTATCTTGGCTCCGGTTGTAGCTTATTTTAAACATTCACCTTCTATTTTTGGGACAACAGAGGATTGGATAGGCTCAACTGTAGCTAATTTAATCGGAGGATTGATATTTTTCTGGGTTGATAGATTTATTTTTACCTCAAAAATGCTGCAGTCGCAATGGGAAGTAAAAGACAATACAGAATGTTTTGATTGCGGAGATGTCACCCGCGGTTACCGTCTTGCCAAAACCAGTAATTATGACAGATTATCTGCTCAACCGGAATTTCGGTGTGAAGGCTGTTCCCAGAAAAAATCAGCCCAGCTCCGTGCCCAGGGCATAGCTGTTTAAACCTAAAACCAGCTCTTTTTCTTGGAAGATAAATTTTTTAACTCTTCATAAAGCTGTCTTTCCTGCTTTGAAGGATTTTGAGGAACATTTAAGTTAACCCGGACATAGTGATCACCAAAACCTCCTCCGTTTAATCTGGCTATCCCCTTACCTTTCAGCTTAACTAAAGACCCCGGCTGGGTGCCATGCGGCACTTTAACTTTTACTTTTCCCTGCACTGTATCTACCTCAAACACATCCCCTAAAACCAGCTGCGGAATAGAAACTGTAATTTCAGAGAAGACATCATTCCCTTCCCTCAAAAACTTCGGGCTTCTTTGGACATTAAACACAATATCCAAATCATTAAATCTCATCTTAGTGCCGTTATCCACCCCTGCCGGCACTTTTATTTTCATTCTTTTTCTTTCCAGCCTTCCGTCCGGTTTCCTAAGTTCAATCTCCACTTCTTTCGTGACTCCGTGCACTGCCTCATCAAAAGTAATACTTAACTGATATGTCGGCCTTCTCCTGAAACTCTGTCCAAAAGGAGAGCCTCCTCCGAAAATTTGCTCAAACAGTTCGAAAGGATCTTCAAATCCTCCAAAATCAAACTGTATGTTTGGATTACCACCACCTTGAGATGACCAGTTGTATGTTTGCCAGCCGCCGCCTCCGCCAAAAGGATTAAAACCACCTGCGCCTGCTCCGGCGCCTCCAAAACCCCGTGACCTGTCAAAGGCAGCATGACCAAATTGGTCATAAGCTTGCTTTTTTTGCGGATCAGACAAAACCTGATAAGCTTCCCCTAATTCTTTAAACCTTTCAGCTGCTCCGGCAGTTTTGTCTATATCTGGATGATGCTTGCGGGCCAGCTTCCGGTAAGCAGATTTAACCTCTGCCTCAGAAGCCCCCTTGGAAACACCCAGAATTTCATAATAGTCTCTTTTGGTAGCCATAATTGTATTAGATAGTATAGCAGTCTGAAGTCAAAAGTGCTAGTTATGCTAAAGGATAATGAAAAATTGGTGCTTGTTTGATTGGCTTTCTTTTACCCTTCTCTCCTTGCTCAATCACCTCTTGAAGCCTATCTACAGTATCGGTAGAAAGATATTGTTCCCCACATTGGGGGCAAACTGCAGCCGGTACGCCACTGACCACATAAACTTCCTTGCCTAACTTTTGAGTATAAATAATTTTTTCTTCCTTAAGTTTTGTTTTACAAACAGAACACTGGTCAATTTTTTTCATCTTTCCTCCTTGTCTTCAAACCTTCTTTCCAATCTTTTAAATCAGGTTCGTAAACAGTAATAATATCTACAACTTTCTGTAATGAACACAAAATATGCAACGCTTTGCCCCGATCAGTTTTCCCCAGTATCAGACAGGCCGGCCCATAATGATGCTCTGGATAATCTTCAATTATCTCACCATTCCTTAATGATTCTTCTACCTCATTCCGCCTGATCCTTCTGGCTATCCGCTGCTGGGCTCCATGAATAGTGTATCTATATCGTCCTACTCTAACAGCTTCAGCAATATACTTCATCTGATCTTGAAGCTGCTTAGCCATTAAGTCAAAATATTATACCAAATAGGAAATTACATTAAAACAAGCTCGTATACTATACTTCTAAAGTGTCCCTAAATAGTCTATCTAATATATCCTTATCTGGATTCATCTTTCTGTTGTCATTTTTTCTCGATCGGGAAATTTTGAAACAAATAATTTACTCTTAAAATCGATACTTAAATAGTATTTTTGGGGCGCTTTGTTACTACAATAATTCTCGCAGTTCTTTTAAGAGATTATTGGAGCAGGAGAAGAGAAACAATTACTGCGGAAGTTGGTCAGTCGCAATAAAAACGACCATCGAGATATTTTAACAGAAATTTAACTAAAAGACGTTTAAAATATTGCTTAAAACCCACAAAACCAACCATAAAATAAGGAATAGCAGAGGAATATATGCTCCAATAGGTTTCTTGGTAAAGTATCCCACAATCCCGCCTAAGGGAACTATATAAAGATAGATAAAGTTGAAAGAGTTTTGAATCCGATTCAAGGAATTAAAGAAGTTAAGAAAAATAAGGGCCAAAACTATACCTATAGAAATCATACCCATACCTATAAAAGCCCCTGCTAAATTATTTATTTTTGCCCTTCTTGATAAAATTTTAGTTCCTAAATATGCGGTATAAATTAAGGCAAATCCTCCTATATATTGTATTTTCCAACTTGAGCGATTGAATTCTTGCAAAAGAGATTGCTCTAGGTTAGTACCTATGAAGATAGTATAGCCTAACACTAATAAAATCTCATCTCGATATTTTTTAATCATCTATTCCAAGTATCAATTTTTCTTACGATAATGTCAAGTTTGATTTTCATGAGTCCCGTTGTCGCGAAGCGAGTGGGAATGACATCGTAAGTTTATAGCTACCAAAAGACAAAATTTAATCCTTCCCCTTGACACGGGGGGGATGATGGTCAATAGTAAAATCATGGATGACTTTAAAAAGGTAGAGGTTAATTCTTTATACTATCGACTTTTCGATAGTATAGTTAGAGCAATGGTAGCAGCCGGAATTTTAAGCTTATTATCTGTAGTCTGGATGGCATATGCAGCTAAATCCTGGATAGTTTTTTTCATAGGTTACGGGATTCTTTTTGTAATAGCTTTTTTGTATGGGACAACTAAAGGCTTATTAGAATACATACATTTACAATATAAATTAGCGGAACAATCTGTTAATTTTAGAAGTGGACTTTTGAGCGTTCGTACTACAACTATTCCTTATTCCAAAATTACCAATGCTGCATATGACCAGAATCCGATAGCGCGATTATTTTCGGTAGGAGACATCAATATTGATCAGGAAGATTCAAGTTTTGAATTTAAGAGTATTGGCAGTAAAATTGCGGATGAGATTCTAGATGTAATAGCCAAAAAGAGTAATGTTTTACCTATTAGCTCGCAAAAGTGACTCTATCTAAATTATGAAAAATAAAATGCCTTTAGGGCTTAAAATTATTCTAGCCTTCACAATTTTGGGAATCTTATCTGGTATATGGAGTATGATTCAAGGCACTTATCAATTCAATATCGTTGTACCAAATGAAACCAAAGGGTTAGGGGAAATTGCTAATTACGCTTGGTGGATTTCACAGTTCGCTTGGATTATTGCAATTTTTAAAAGATATAAATGGGGCTGGAAGTTATTTATAGCAACAAATTTATTAATCGCTTTAAATGTTATTTTAGCAGAAATAATACAAGGCTTGAATGTTGCATCTGTTGCTGTATATCTTACTCTTATTTTGATGATTATAATATCTTTTTATGTTTACAAAATCCGTACCTATTTTAATCGTTAGATAGTCAATACATTTTATTTCTTGTCCCTATATACCTGATCATGGGTTCCTATGGCAACAAAATAAGCATAAGGATCCCGATCATTTTCTGCTTGAATCACCAGATACGCCATTCTGATGCTTTTGGTAATAGATATGCTCCACCTGTTTTCCACCTTCCCGCTAAGTTTATGCGTTCTTAGTGAAGGATGTTTAGGGTATTGGGCAAACAGAGTCAATTGTTTTTCTATTCTGCCAGCCAGTTTTAAATCTTTCTGTTTTATCTTTTTAAGATCAGATTTGACCCCAAGGGAAAGTTTAATCTGCATTTAAAGGTTTTGAAAAAATTGGTGTACATCTTTGACTTCAACTGCTTTTTTAATCTCTTTTAGAGCTTTTCCGGTTTTATGCTCCAGCCAATCCGAGGCTTCAAAAACAGGAACAGCTTCATTTTCCACCTCTTTCATAATCAGGTGTTTAACAAATTGAGTAACCGGCACACCAAGCCTGGCCGCCTTTGATTGCAGTAAATCACTTAATTGCTCTGATAAACTAATCTTCAATTGTATTTGTGAAGTAGCTATATTCATAATTTTATCCTAAATAATACCTATATTATACCCATAATTAATAATGGTGTCAAATTATAAAAAGCCCCGGTTTCCCGGGGCAAATAACTACTCAGCAGCCAAACCAATACTTTATTTTGATATAACTCTTCCAGATATCTCTACCATTACTTTTGGCAAAACTTCTCCAATACGAACCGGTTGTTTTAATTTAGGAGTTTTTGCCGCAATACTACTTTTCACTTGTCTAATCAATAATTCTGCTTGAGCAGCATTTTCT
>JACPEY010000063.1 GCA_016183245.1 Candidatus Daviesbacteria bacterium | reverse complement strand
TAACTTTCTTGTTGTTTCTGCAGATGAAAAGAATTGCACGGTAATGGTATTTTCTCCTTCACTAAGCTGTATATCTACAATAAATGGTTCGCGTTGATATCGAATTGAATCTACTTCTGTAAAATCATAAGTTCTTGAAGTCCCACCGTTTATTATTTTAACACTCCGTGTGTAGATGCTTACAGGGACTGTCGGTTGTGTTGATTTTTCTGCTCTGGCTTGCCATTGTCCTCCTCCAAGTTCTCCCCCCGGTTGATTCCCTCCACTTCCTGAACCTCTTTGACACGTCCCTTTGTTATACCCACACTTTGCATTATTCGGTTGATTAAAGTCACAGGTTTCTCCTCCTCCACATTGAGCATTTGATGTACAACAATCATCTATCGATGCTGCAGTTTGTAGTGGTACACAACTATTCCAAAAGTAATTGTTATACCCTTGTGTTGTTCCACTACACCGACTGTCATACTCATACTGTTTGACTCCATTCTCATCTTTTACCTCCTGCATTGTTCCTGATGAAAATCCTGTACATGTTTTTATTACTTTTCCTTCTGCATTTCGTTGTTCCCCTTCTCCTTTTGCATTCACTCCCGCACACCCTGGTTGTCCTGCTACTGCTGGGTTCAAGGTTGGACCGGTTGTTCCTCCACCTGAACTACCTCCTGATACACATCCAGCTTCTCCTTCCTGACAGGTGTAGCAGACCTCATAACTCTTCCCTGTTACAGTATCTTTCTTCCCGGCACACGCAGGACAATAATAATTTTTATACCCTGTTGAGGGATTCAGACTATCATCAAACGATCCATTACAGCTTCCTCCTCCGAATGCTGCCCGACTATTATCCCCACAACAATACCCTGTTCCTCCTGAATCAAGTGATGGTGACTGAAAAGTCTTTTGCGTACATTCACTAAAGTAATACGGATACCGGTCTGTTGCTGGATTTCCACAACTCGTATTTGATGAATCATAGCTTATCTCTACACATTCAAGGATCAACTTATTATTCGAGTTATACCGCTTACCATCCGCATCTGCACAATGAGAAGGATCATCATAATACGCATGAGCCTGCGGGATTATCTTGGTTGCAAAAGAAGACTCTGAGGGAACTTGCGCGGTATTCCAATTAGGAAAATTAATCTGAAGTTCAACAAGCGGTGAATTAACTGTTCCTATTTTTCCATCCAAAGTATCAGACAGTGGTCCAACATCGGATTGTATAGCAGGATCATACACTCGAATTCTTCCTGACGCTTCCTCTGCTCGAGACCTGATATTATGCTGATATTTTAAAGCAGTCAGGGTTATTGGAATTGCCAGCAGTATAAAGATGGTGACAAGAAGGGAAATTCTCTGCCTTGGACTAAAAGAGGAAAATTTTTCCTGAAGGGTTTGAAGTAATAAATATATCCTTTTCATAAAGGGTTACTTTCCTTTAATCATACTCCATTTTTGACTTGCTTTGCCATGGACTGATTGGGTACATGGTTTTGCCCGCAGTGTATAATAAATTCTTATGAAAAAAGTTCTAGTTTGGATTTTGGTCTTTATTAGTATAGTTGCTATCCTGCTTCGTTTTAGCCCAAAATTGGGGGAGGTTTTCTTAGGCTTTAAACCAACCAGTGGAATTTCTATTTTATCAGAACCCAGCGGGGCCATGGTTTTTTTAGACAATAAAGAGGTTGGTAAAACTCCATATGAGGATAAAAACTTATTAGTTAAAGACTATACTGTCAGGTTGGAAAAAGATCAGGCGTCCTGGCAGGGAAAAATTAAACTTATTAGCGGCACAGCGGTTATTGTAGAGAGGGATCTGGCTACGGATTCGGCATCATCCGCAGGTGAGATATTAACCTTGGAGAAGGGTCAAGGTATCACTGTTATTTCAAATCCGGCAGATTCGGATGTGGAAATTGATGCTAGATCATACGGTAAAACCCCCCAAACTTTCAATATTCCTTCTGGTGATCATACTATTGTAGTTACTCACCCGAATTATCTGAGCAGAAGCATTAAAGCTGTTTTACCTGATAATTTTAATTTAACAATCATAGTTGATTTAGCCTTGTCAGAGGTTGATCTGTCAATTATTTCCACACCTGTCATTACCCAAACTCCTCAAGCGATAGTTAAAAATACCCCCACAGGATTTTTAAGAGT
>JACPEY010000062.1 GCA_016183245.1 Candidatus Daviesbacteria bacterium | reverse complement strand
AGTAAAGGCTGGAATAGTAGATGTTTATTCCCATGGCGGAAAGGTTGGGGTTTTGGTTGAAGTTCTTTGCGAAACTGATTTTGTAGCAAGGACAGATGATTTTAAAAATTTGGCTCACGAGTTGTCTTTACAAATTGCTTCCATGAATCCTTCATCTCTGGAAGAATTTTTATCACAGGAGTATATTAGAGATAATTCTTTAACCATAGACCAATTGATTAAATCATTGATAGGAAAATTAGGGGAAAATATACAAATTGGAAGGTTTGAGAGAATAGCATTGGGAGAATAAGTTAAAAGGCAAAAGTTAAAAATTAAAAGTATGGTAATTGCCTTTGGCAACTTTTAAATTTTAACTTGTAATTTTGACTTTTGAATTTTGCATTTTGAATTATTTATGGATCCTGTTTTAAACGACGTTAATACCAAAATAGATGCTGTTATACATCATTTTAAGGTGGAAATTGCCGGAATCAGGGCTGGCAGGGCTAACCCGTCTTTGATCGAAAATGTTTCAGTTGAAGCATATGGATCCAGGATGAAGCTTAACGAACTGGGGAATATTTCTGCCCCTCAGCCTTCTCTTTTAACGATACAGGTTTGGGACGCTACAATTTTAGATAAAGTAATAAAGGCTATTCAGGAAGCAAATTTAGGTTTAAACCCTTCAAATGAAGGCACTTTAATCCGCTTGCCTATTCCTCCGCTGACAGCAGAAAGAAGGGAAGAGTTTATTAAATTACTTCACCAAAAAGTAGAGGAAGCGCATGTTTCAATCAGGCAAATCAGGCATGATTTCAGGAATGGCTGGAAAAAAGAGTCTGAGGAAGGAAAGTTCGGGGAAGATGAATTTTTCAGAAGGGAAAAAATTTTGCAGGAGCTGGTAGATAAAAAAGTTGCAGAAGTTGAAGATTTTGGAAAACTAAAGAAAGAAGAGTTGACGCAGATATAATTCATTGTCATCGCGAGCGATTAGCGTGGCGATCTTCCACGAATTGGGAAGACCTGTCGAATCTTTCTGAGCGAGCGAAGTCGAGAGATTGCTTCGTCACTTCGTTCCTCGCAATGACGAGATAGAAGTATGTTATTTTCAATATTAATTTTTATAATCACTCTTTTGGTTTTAGTATTAATCCATGAATTTGGACACTTTTTGATGGCCAAAAGGTTTGGTATTAAAGTGGAAGAGTTCGGGTTTGGCATTCCTCCCAGACTCTGGGGTAAAAAAATCGGGGAAACAATATATTCCATAAATTGGCTGCCCTTTGGCGGCTTTGTCAAACTATTAGGAGAAGACGAGGTTGACACAATTACTGTGGGTAAAACAGGTAAAAGCCGGGATTTTCGGGCCAAATCAGTCTGGCAAAGAATTGTTGTAGTAGTAGCCGGGGTTACTATGAACCTTGTACTTGCCTGGATACTGTTTTATATAGTCATTATTGCCCAAAACTTTAAGATTATTTATCCTGCCCTTGAGCCGGCTGTATATATAGCAGAAGTACAAAATGATTTCCCTGCTCAAATTGCCGGAATAAAAATTGGGGAAAAACTGGTAGCTATTGATGATCAAAGAGTTTCCAGTATAGAGCAGGCCAGGGCGTTTATAAAATCCAAAGACAGCAATCCTTTGAGCTTAACACTGACTAATATTGACGGAGAAGATGCAAGAAAAGTTACTGTTACTCCCAAAAAACAAGAAACAGGGGATGTTTTGATTGGAGTAGTGTTTAGTCCGATTCCATTTAAGGAATATAAAAGTTTGCCTCAAAAGCTATTTTCCGGGATAAGTTATTCCTGGGATTTGACCAGGATTACTTTTGTTGGATTGGGTAATGTGTTTTATGAATTGATTTATGGAAATTTTGGGCAGGTTTCAAAATCTGTTAGCGGGCCGGTAGGGTTGGCTGTTGTTACCAATGATATTCTTTCTTCAGGAGGAATAAGCGCGGTGCTTTTGCCGTATCTTTGGTTTGTGGGAGTAATATCTTTGACTTTAACTATATTTAATGTTTTGCCTATACCTGCTTTGGATGGAGGAAGGCTGTTATTTTTGGTAATTGAGGCTGTAACCCGCAAAAAAGTAAAAGAAGATGTAGAAAAAATGGTGCACCAGATTGGTTTTGCAATTTTGATAGCTTTGGCAGTACTCATAACCTACTCAGACATCCGCAAACTCTTACCTTAATTTGATTTTAAGTTGAGAAAAGACTATTCTTCTCTTCTATGCAAATAGAGTCTGTTCTATTACCTTCTGAACCCGTGAGTATCTTTAGAGCAGCAATTAGTAGGATGGTTAAAAGGCATGGTTTTGAGTCTAAAACACCCAGACAATTTCTTCTCCCTGTTACAGCATCTGCATTGAGCTGGTTGGATAAGAAATTTGGGATGCTTAATCTACCACTGGGTAAGCAAGGTAAGCAGGGTGGCCGCTTTGGAGAAGAATTAGAGTTGCTTAGCGTAATGGGCAGATATTGTCTGATAGGATATTTTGTTTTACCCCCAACTCTATTGATTGACGCCTTCTGTATTACCGGTAGGTGTATGGGTTACACTAAAGATATACTGGATGAAAGAAGAGTGCAGGGTAAATCTTTCTAATCTCCCTTTATAAATTGTTTAAGAATATCACAATATTACATCAAACAACGATCGTTCAATATTGTAATATCCTAATGTAAAAAGTATGATTTAAGTTAATGGGAGCAATGACAGAAGAAATACTGGAGCTGCTAATTGATATGGCTTTCCGTCCATATAGAATTGTTTATGGATATTATCCCAAGGAAGTTAGCAGAAGGAGCGCATCTGTTGCAATACACAGACTAGGGAAAAAAGGATTAATCGAAAAAGGATTAGTTGAAAATGAAATCTGCATCCGTCTAACTGAAAAAGGCATGCAGGAAATACAAAGAAGGAAACAGAAAGAGAAAGTAAGAAGACTGCTTTACAAAGACTCTATAAATAAAAAATGGGATGGAATATGGAGAGTGGTGGTTTTTGATATTCCTGAGGAAAACAAAAGGATACGAAATGTTTTAAGGCAGACTCTTAAAGTTTTGGACTTTAAGCCCTTGCAAAAATCTGTCTGGGTCTCAAAGAAAAATTATACAAAGCAGTTAAGGGAGTGGGTAAATGAATTAAATCTATTACAATATGTTCTTATATTTGAAACAAAAGATTTAGGAAGCCATAATATTACATAACTAAACGATCGTTCAAAAGTGTATTGATGTTGACAGTCAAATGTAACAATGTTAAGTTAAGATTTATGCTAAATAAAAATTTGAGTATTGGAATGGTTTTATCTATCTTAATAATGATATTTGGTATTTTTCAGATATTAACTAATGTACTTGCAGGCTTGATAATTTTAGGCATTGGAATATTTTTTCTATATCTAACAAATAAAGAAAACCAGAAAAGAGCTAAGAAATAGTTGAGACTGGTAAATATAATAACTTGATGTATTCTGCACACTAACCTTTCTGCGGTGTTTTTGTAATATTTGACTTTTAATCACTCAATTTGTTATATTTTTATTATTAAAAATAAAAGCGTTTAAGTTTGGTTTCCCGCCAAATAAGCTGGATACGATGAGTATTCCCGTTGGTTACGTAATAACTAAATTAAGAAGCAACTAAGGTGGTACCACGGCTTAGCACCGTCCTTATATAAACTTAAGGAGGTGCTTTTTTAATGCTTAAACCGCAAATTAATTATGAAGATTTTGATAAAGTTGATATTAGGATTGGGAATGTGATTAAAGTAGAAGATTTTCCAGAAGCCCGAAAGCCGGCATATCAGCTAACTATCGATTTTGGCCCGGCAATCGGTATTAAAAAATCCAGCGGCCAGTTTGTGAAGAATCACCAGAAAGAAGATTTATTCGGGAAACAAGTAATTTGTGTGGTGAATTTCCCGCCAAAACAAATCGGTCCCTTTACCTCAGAAGTTTTGACTTTAGGTCCTGATGACGGTACAGGTGAAGAAAGCAACTGGATTGCCTTAACTACATTAAAAGAAGTACCATTAGGAAGAGAGGTTAAATGAAATATTCAAAATTATTTGGTAAGACAATTAAAGAGACTCCAAAAGATGCGACTTTGGCATCACACAAACTGCTTTACCGGGCAGGTTTTATTCGAGAATCAACAGCAGGCAGGTATTATATGCTGCCTTTGGGGATGAGAGTTTCGCAAAAGATTCAGGCTATTATCAAAGAAGAAATGGATAAAGCCGGTGCCCAGGAGCTTTTGACCCCTGTTTTGCACCCGATTTCCCTTTGGAAAGAAACTAACAGGACAGCATCAGTTGGATTTGAGCTGATGACGATTAAAGACAGGAATGAAATGGAGTTTGTTTTGGGCGGGACAGCAGAAGAAATGCTGGTAGATTTGGTAAGAAAATTCCAGATTTCTTACAAAGATTTACCCTTTAATTTATATCAATTCTCCACTAAATTCAGAGACGAACTCAGGGCCCGCGGAGGATTACTTCGGGTGCGTGAATTTTTAATGAAAGATGCTTACTCTTTTGATCTATCAGAAGAGGAATTTAAAAAAGAATATCAAAAGATGTGGGAAACTTACAGCAGAATTTTTAATAAAATGGGACTTAAAACAATTCTGGTGGAATCTGACAACGGCTATATTGGCGGTGAATATTGTCATGAATTTGTGGTTGAATCAGAGATTGGTGAAAGCAAGTTTTTGCTCAACCAGGATAGTTCTTATGCAGCCCATGAAGATGTAGCAAAATTTATCCCGGATAGAAAAAATATTGAAGACAAAGAACAGGAGTTAAAAGAAGTGGATGCAGTCAGGGGAACTACTATGGAAGATGGGGTAAAGCTGCATCAATTGCCGCTGTGGCAACAAATTAAGGATGTTCTGTTTGTTGATGAAAAAGGCCGTTTTATACTGGCAATTATCAGAGGTGATTATGACGTAAACGAAGTAAAACTTTTGCATACAATTAAATCATATCAATTACGTCATGCTACCGAAGAGGAAATAAGGGAAAAGATTCATTCAGAGCCTGGTTTTATTTCACCGGTGGGGATAAAAGACATCATCGAAAAGAAAGTAGAACTGATTATAGTTGCAGATGATTCGCTTGCAACAATCAAAAATGCTTATGGAGGGGCAAATAAGAAAAATAAAGATTTAATGAATATGAACCTGGGCAGGGATTATAAACCTGATATCACAACTGATATAGCTATGGCTCAAGAAGGTTGTATGGCTTTTGATAACAGCGGGCCTTTAGTTGCCAAGCGCGGGATTGAAGTGGGAAATATTTTCCAGCTGGGTTTTCATTATTCAGCCAAAATGCAGGATGCAAACTTTATGGATAAAGATGGAAAGCCGCAGCCTTATTACATGGGCTGTTATGGAATTGGATTAGGCAGGTCTTTGGCTACCATAGTAGAAGTTTATCATGATGAAAAAGGAATAATCTGGCCTGATTCTGTTGCCCCCTTTCAGGTTCATCTGGTGGGACTTGATTTGGAAAGTAAAGAAATAAAAGAGAAGGTTGAGAATATTTATAAACTTTTGCAAACTGAAGGAGTGGAAGTTTTATTTGATGACAGGGTGGATGTTTCAGCCGGAGCCAAGTTTGCAGATGCTGATTTAATTGGTATTCCATACAGAGTAGTTATCTCCAAGAGGACTGGCGAACAGCTGGAAATAAAGAAAAGAAGCGAAAAAGAGACAAAATTTGT
>JACPEY010000061.1 GCA_016183245.1 Candidatus Daviesbacteria bacterium | reverse complement strand
TTCTTCAAATTTAATCTCTGGCTTGCCCTGAGCGGAGTCGAAGGGTTCCTTTCCCGGGACAATAATCTTGCTTTTAGCAGTTAATTTTGCAATTGCCTCTTTATATCCGTCTAGCTTCACTTCGGGCATTTCGCAGGTAAGCGCCTCAAAGATCCAATCCGCTCCAACGCCAACTTTTTGAACATGGATTTTAGGATTTATAATGGGTTTGAGATTATGCTGTTTTATCGCCTCAAGGTAGGCGCTTGGAAGAAGTTTTTTTAACACCTCTTCTTGAACTTCTTGCTTATCTAGCTTTTCCTCAACAAGTTTTTTTGGAGCTTTGCCTTTTCGAAAACCCGCAAGTTTTGCGTTCTTTACTAACTCCGAAACCACTTCTTCTTGCGTTTTCTTGACTACGGGGGCTGGAATGGTAATCGTGAGTTTTATTGTGCCGTCGTCTAATTTTTGTAATGCCGCTGTCATATCATAAGTTCTGAAGACGATTCTTATTTTGAACCACTCCTGCAACTTTTGATCCATTTTAGCAATTTCATGGGGGTTTATCAAGTCGAAGAGCCCATAGTTTGGATTAGAGATTTTGTTTGATGTATAATCCGTCAATATGGTAAATAAGGAAGTTTCCCCGGGGATACCAGGTTTGTATCAGGTTTATCATAAAGATGGCACCTCGTCGTTTCTTGGCGATACAAGACGCGTTCGAAAGAATCAACCATTTGCTTACAGAAATTCCTCTACCCCATTAAGCGAAGCTACTCTTATTGCTAAGCTACAAGAAGCTGTCCTGCCTATCAGAGGGAAACCAACCGATATTCTTGGCTGGGGAGGAGATAGCGTTTGTTTTAGGATAACAGATGGAAATTCTCGTTACGCCGCGGTTCTACGAAGTAATAGAGAGCCTGAGAATTGGAAACATCTTATGGATCACTGGAAGAGAGAGCAGGATATAAATAAAGCTTTTTCTCCACGCACGATCCCACAACATATAATGATAGTAAACGGTATAGATAATCAGCCAGCAGTATTAAAAGTAACTCCAGAAGTACCCGGAGCTCCGATGTCAGAAGTTTCAGGTGCCTACTTATTTGCAAACAAACAACTGATGGAACAGTATATAGACATTACCAAAGGAAATTTAAGAAGATTTGTTGCTACCGGAATAATCGCCGACCCTATTGGTCATATAAAGAGTAATAGGTTCAGCAGTTTATTTGAAAGGTACGGTCTCTTTTTCTTCAATATAAGCAACTTCATGGTTGATTTTCAAAGGAACAGTTTAGTAGTGGTTGATTGTGAATCTGATGACCTAAAAAGATTACCACCTCACCGAAAAGTACAGTTATTCTCTCGCGCCTTCGGAATGGTAGTTAATATTGCCATTCTTGAAGCTTTCAGAGGAGTTAATTCAATTAGAGATAAAATATTTTCGGATCCTTCGAGTAAAACAGAAGTGGATAATATTTCGGGTACTGAGCAACTTAATCAAGGTTTTGCAGAAGCCGTTAATTTATTTAACGCCTCCGGTTTAGACTATAGAATAGTGGGTTCTTTTTCTACAGCAGCAACCATCAATAGCGCAGGAGGTGATTATCATTTAACTCCCTACCGAAGCGATAGAACAATCAGAGATATAGATATACTGGTTTTAGATCAAGATCAAGATTATGCAAAGCGATTAGCAGATGAATTTAACGCAAAAAGAGAGCAAAATCCTTTTTATCCTCGGATAGAACTCTCATTGCCTAAGGTATTTGAGGAAGATAAGGGCTATCCAGAGAGTAGGCCAGCTGTGCTACCTTTAATAGTAACCAGATTGGCAATGGATAGGTTAGGTAATTTTTATCTAGTCTATAGCGGAAAGCATACCCAAATACCAACTGCGTATCTAGACCCTATTTGTCAAGCTTATGAAGGTGTAAAATTTCCTACTTTAGAACCTGGAGTTCTTGCGGGACTTTACATAACCAGAATGGGCGTATTCAAATTTAAAGATGTTGAGAAAATAACTACTCTTTTGGCTTTGACTAAGGCACAGATATCAGTGGAGTTTCTTGACTTTGCTAAAATTCTAAGAACAAATTGGCCTGGTTTATATAAAAATTCCTTAATTAGAGAACTTATGTATTATTTTTCGGGCGGTTTGATAAGAAAAGGTTTGTTATCATCTTTAAAATCTAAATTTTCGAGAAAGGGCGTCTTCTCTGGTGCGGACGGAGGGACTTGAACCCCCAAAGCCTTGCGGCCACAAGGTCCTAAACCTTGCGTGTCTACCATTTCACCACGTCCGCTTGTGGCGAAACCATTATATCCAAAATACTTCAATTTGCCAACTTTTAATAAATATTTTGGATACATAATCGTTTACGAAGAGTTGCAAACTCGAGTTAAACGAGTATATACACAAATTAAATAGAGAGTGAAAGACTGGTGGCAGGGTTTTTTAAGGCAAACTCATCAATCTTGCCCATAAAATAGACTACCCGCGAAGCCCAGGTGGGTGAAGCCGCATAAAACCTTCCGATTTGATACACGTTCTCAGCGCCCCATTTATCGATATACTTCTCGCGAAGCGCTTTTGAGATTGTTTCAATAGCCTCATCGTAAGATTTGAAGTAAATCATGTTATCGCCATAGATTCCCCAACCCCAAGCATTGTACGAATTATAAGGAAGGAAACGAGCAAAGGTGGATTCAACTCCCGAGATTGCCGCAAGCAGTCGCCAGTCAAGCTGATAGGTATCAGCCGCGTTTACAAAGGTTTTTGCCGAAGAAGCTAATGGCGAGTTATAAGACACAAGAAATTCTTGCAGGATTTTAGCACGGTTATCTTTTTGGTTTATCCCATCTTGAGTTTGCGATTTTAACAAGACAGCAGAAGACGCCGAATGTTTTTCTTCGGCCGCATAAGAACTTTTTGGAACGGCAATAAAAAGAAGAATAAAAACTATAAATAGAATTTTAAGTTTCATATAAGATATAAGGCCCGCCTTATCGTCGCATTCGGCTTTTCAGTACTATTCATACACGCCTCATGCCACGATTGGTCGGCGGGTAAACCATAAAAAAATCCTAACGTATGCGGTTTTTAATCACATACCTTAGGATCTTAAAGGATTATAGCAAATGACTATAGGTTTGTCAAGTCTTTAACTATG
>JACPEY010000060.1 GCA_016183245.1 Candidatus Daviesbacteria bacterium | reverse complement strand
GCCCGCAAAAATGAAGAAAAAAGTAATAATCTTTCCTTTAATCATACTCTACATAGTTATTGGCTCTTTTTTTGCTTTTCAAGACGTTTTCTTTCCTGGAAAATATGACCCTGGTTACCTACAATGGCTTCAAAAAACCCCAGTTTGGGAAAGAATTCTTGATATTCTACTCTGGCCTTTTATCTATATTCCATTCCTTAGTCGCAATAGGAACTCCTAGGCTTGACAAAGTTTAATATTGATAAACTAAACTCTGCATATAGGTGTTCAAATTTTTAATTGCGAGCTGTCACTAAAATGGAGTATAATTAATTCCTATGAAACAAAAAGTTTTGCAATATGATGCTGTTTTTGAAAAAGAAGTGGATGGAGGATATTCTGTCTGGATTCCTGATCTGCCTGGTTGTGCTTCTCAAGGTGATAGCTTGGAAGAAGCCATGAAAAACATTAAAGAAGCCATGGAGCTTTATTTAGAGGATGCAGATAATGATAAAGTAGACGAAGGTAAGGTTCATAAAGACCGGTTTATTGTTCCTGTTCAGGTCTCAACTCCATAAATGTCGAATGTTCCTCAAATCAATGGAAAAGAGGTAATTAAAGCTTTAGACAAAGTAGGTTTTCAAGTTTCCAGGCAAAAAGGAAGTCATGTTAGGCTCGTAAGGATTCAGAGTGGAGTAAAACAATTGGTAACTGTTCCAAACCACAAAGTAATTCGTAAAGGTACATTACTAAATGGTATTTTAAAAGCTATAAATTTATCTTTGGATGATTTCAAAAAGCTTCTATAATCTTTATCTGTTGCAAAGTTTTATTGCGAAGCAAGAACTTGTTCATATTGATATACTAAATTTTTATATAAGGGTTCCAAATTTTTTGGATTGAGCCTGCAAATATCTCATAGTTTGATTTCTTGAGACTTCTGAGATAAAATAGGTACTTATGGAAAGAACCTGGGGAATACTTCATACATTTCAAAACCCAATAAATGGCCAAAATATCCTACTTAGAGAGGTCACAATAAAACACCCTAACGGTGTAGAGGATCTGATTAGAAATAATTGGGATAAACAATTAACTACAAAACAAACTCAACTAACTGAACAAGGAATTTCCGGACTTACAATTCAACCTTATCACGGAGATAAATCACTAACTCCACTTAATGCTTTATACGAAGCAGGTATAGCAAAAATGTGGCCTGGGCCTGCAATAACTTTGGTAAGCTTCAAAGAAAATTACCCCATGGTTGAACTCAAAGTTGCCCAAACTTATTTTCCGTTTATTGCCGCTTTAAATAATCCTCAAATTAGGAATTTATATATTAGTCAAAGTATTGAGATCCCCCGCCCATCACTAGGTATATGTACATTTGCTGAAACTAATGATGGAAGATTAACATTAACTGTGAGGGGACAAAGAACTAATATGTATCCTGGAAGATTATATGACCAGGGAGGAAATCCACTTTTTCCGACTGTCAATCCAGTTGAACACCAAATAGCCGAAATGTCTGATGAAATTTTAGTAAACCCGGAAAGCTATAACCCAAGAAAAATGGAGTTCGGAGGAATTACAGAAGATAAGGAGATGCTACCAGGAAAACCAGATTTAGTTGTTGGGTTAAAATAGATTTAAACTCTGAAGAAATTGAAAAAAGGGTTAGTGATAGAAAAGAGCACCCAAATGATGCTGTAGAAGTAGCTTTTGCACCTGTTACAGATGAAGCATTATTAAAATATATGGTTTCCGCAAATCCAAATGATTATTGTCCACCAGCCTATGCAGGATTAATTTTATATGGCCGAATGCATTTTGGTGAGCTTTGGCAACAAGATCTTTTAAAACAGCTTCCAAGTCAATCCTAAAATATATAATGCATTTGTTGTAAAGTTTCATACTGATAAACTAAACTTCTGTATAAGTGTTCCAATCCCCTCTTACACTTAATCGTACTCTTTGAGCTTCTTCTGCTATAATCAAACTCATTATAGAAAAGTTTTCATGGAAATAATAATTATACTTTTTCTTATTCTTCTCAACGGCATCTTTGCTATGGTTGAAATTGCAGTCGTTTCTGCCAGAAAATCAAGGCTCCAACATCTGGCAAATGAGGGTAGTAAAAGAGCCCAGGCAGCCTTGGATCTTGCTACCTCTCCAAACAGATTTTTATCAACTGTTCAGATCGGCATAACTTTGGTTGGAATATTGGCAGGAGCATTTGGAGGTGTAACTATTGCTAAACAATTATCCTCATATTTTAATACCATACCATACCTTGCTCCATATAGTGAAGCAGCAGGCATTGCCATTGTTGTAGCCACCATTACCTACCTTACACTAATATTTGGAGAGCTTGTACCAAAGAGGTTGGGACTTAGCAATCCTGAGTTAATAGCCTCTCTAGCCGCTCGTCCAATGAATTTTTTATCTCAAGTCAGTACTCCATTGGTATATCTTCTAGAAATTTCAACAGATTCCGTTTTACACTTACTTCAGATCAAGCCTAAAGATGAAAGAGTTAGTCCGGAGGAGGTTAAGATGCTTATTCGGGAAGGTACTAAAGTAGGAGTTTTTGAGACTGCGGAAAAAGATATTGTGGAACGCACACTTGAGTTGGGAGACAAAAAGGTAAATACCCTAATGACTTCTAGAAAAGAAATTATTTGGCTTGAAATAGACAGTTCTTATAAAACTATACGAAACAAAATTGCCAAAAACCCTCATTCTCACTTTCCTGTATGCCGTGATACTCTTGATAAAGTTTTAGGGATTGTTTTAACTGAAGATATTTTGGCAAACTTCCTGATAGAAGAGAAAATTGATTTAAAGAAGTTTCTTCATAAACCCCTTTTTATCCCGGAAACAACTGACGGATTAAAGGTTTTAGAATTATTTAAAAAATCAGGTATCCATATGGCTTTAATAGTTGATGAATATGGCAATATCCAAGGAGTTATTTCTATGACTGATATTTTGGAAGCCATAGTCGGGGATATTCCCACTATTGATGAACTAGGGGAGCAGGAAATAATGAAAAGAAAAGATGGTTCATACTTGGTGGATGGTCTTGTGCCGATTGATGGATTCAAAGCTCACTTTCGCATTAGTAGACTTCCTGGAGAGAAATCTGGAAATTATCATACTGTAGGAGGATTCATCATGTATAAGCTTGGATACATTCCTGCACCAGGTGATAATTTCGAGCTAAATTCATCAAGATTTGAAGTTATAGATATGGATGGTAACAGAGTGGATAAAATTTTAGTTACTCCATTGAAGGAAAAATCCTAAAATACCTCAATCCCCCATTTATTGCAAAGTTTTTATTGATCGAGAAAAATTTCCCCTCTTGACAAACCATTTGATATAGATTAAAAAGAAGCCAATAAAACCGTCTGCCAATATCAGGTTGAACCGGAACCAATCTGCCCCAAAAAAAATGGCAAGAAAAAATTCTATTAAAATCACAGATAAAATCACAAAGCAGGCCTCTTCTGGTAATTACCTGGAAAAGCTTGAAACCGAAATCCAATCTAACCAGTCCAAAGTTAGTTTAGTACTGGGTGCATTAATTGTTTTAGTACTGGGAATCTTGATCTTCAATTACTTCAACCGCAATAAGGCTGCTTTAGGCCCTGCACAACAAACCCAAACAGAAACACAAGCAGACGGGCAAGATGTTTCGCCGGAAAATCTTCCCGGCAAATATACTGTCAAAGAGGATGATACTTTATTCCTCATTGCAGAAAAATATTACAAAGACGGAAGTAAATTTACAGAGATAGCCAAAGCAAATAATTTAACCGATGTAAATCAAATCGAAGCAGGAAAAATTCTGGAAATCCCGAAACTGGAAACACAACTGGCCGAAGCTTCTATCCAACCAACTGCTTCTCCGGAAGAATCAGCTTCACCAAATCCTTCTGCATCTCCTGATGCTCAAGCTGCAGGAACAGGCACAGGCGGAGGCGATACTACTATCTGGGGACCAAAAATTGAAGGCAAAACCTACACAGTAGTTGCAGATGACTGGCTGTCTAAAATAGCAGGCAGAGCTTACGGAGACGTCATGGCATATGAGCGCATTGCCAAAGCAAATAATATCTCCGATCCCAATCTTATAGAACCCGGTACGGTCTTAACTATCCCCAGATAATTTTGTATACTGTTTAGGTGATCAAAAGAAACTGGCTTGTCCTTCTATTTTTATCTATCCTGGTTATAATTACATATGCCAATTCAGTAAATAATGTCTTTCTTTCAGACGACCTGGCTGAAATAGTCAATAACCCCAATATCGGCAATTTCTCTAACAGCATAACCACTCACCCGACCGGCTTTATCAGGCCGCTGTTGTACTGGGTAACCTTCAAAATTGGAGGGTTAAATCCTGTTTTATTCAGGCTAATTAATATCTTTTTCCATACCGGATCGGTTTTTCTAATCTATGCACTTTTTAAACACCTGTATTTTAAAAAACTGGCTATTTTTGCAGCAGGATTATTTGCAGTGCATCCGGCCATCTCCGAAGCAGTAGTATGGGTATCCGGCGGATCCTACCCGCAATATACTTTTTTCTTTTTACTGTCATTTTTACTCTACCTTTTGTCTGCAAAAAGAAAACTCTTTTATATCTTATCAATTATTTCCTATTTACTTTCATTTATGTCCCATCCGCAAATGCCGCTTGCTCTTTTTTTAATCTTTCCGCTTTGGGAACTTATATTTGGAAATATAAAGAAAAATTGGCTAAAAGCATTACCATTTTTAATTATCTCAATGTTTTATATTCTGAATTCACTAATTGCCCTGCCGGAACGCGAAACCACCCTGCAATCAGTTCATTATCAGGAAAAGGGCATGGATAACCCATTCCTGCTTATCCCGATTGCACTAACTTCATATTTTGAGCTGACCCTTTTCCCCAAAATATTAACTCTTTATCACTCAGAGTTATCTTTTGGCCGGGTTGAATTTGCCATCAGGTTTTTAATCACTCTGGCCTTTTTTGCAGGTATTTTAATTAGTTTTAAAAAAAACAAATTCATTTTTTTCTGGTCATCATTTTTCTTCATTGCCCTTTCCCCGACTTTAACCCCGTTCAGGTTAAACTGGATTGCGGCTGAAAGGTATTTGTATCTTCCTATTATCGGAATATTGGCACTGGCAGGATTAGGTTTTGATAAATTAAGCCGGATCCCGAAACTCAAACAAACAACATACATTATATTTATTGCAGTTTTAATCATTCTTTCTGCAAGAACAATTATCAGAAATATTGACTGGGCAAATGAAGACAATCTTTGGATTGCAACGGGCAAAACTTCACCATCTTCTCCAAACACACACAATAATTTAGGTGATGTTTATGGCAGAAAAGGAGACAAAATTGGAGCTTTGAAAGAATTTCAAAAAGCCATTGAGTTAAAACCCAATTATGGGGATGCTTATCACAACTTAGCCAACACTTATCTTGAGCTTAGCCAGCCTGACAAAGCGCTGGAAAACTATAATAAAGCTTTAGAATTTAACCCGGGCCTTTGGCAATCTTATCAAAATATAGCAGCAATTTATTTCCAGCAAAAAAATTATGATTTAACCATTCAAAATTTACAAAAAGCCATACAAATAAACCCCGGCAATTTAAATTTAAGGAATAATTTGGGTATTATATTTTTATCACTCGGCCAAAAAGATAAGGCCAGGGAAGTTTTTACTTCAGTTTTGAATATAGACCCAAATAATCGCACTGCAACCCAAGGGACGATAGAAGCCGGCAAACCATAGGTCCCAAAGTGTTTTTTGATCATTCATATTTTTGTAAATCCCTCAAATAATTACTCTCCCGAATAATTTGGTCTTTCAGGGCTATAACCTAAAATCTTCTTTGCCCCTGTCATATCAATATTTAGGATATTTACTTTCAGCGGCTATTAATAAAGATCCTGTTCCAAAACCTACATCCACTAGCCTCTCATCAGATTTTATTTTTAAAAGGTTGGCCACCAGTGCATTAAACTTCTTTCCGAAACCAAAAGTATTTGATAGGAAATCAAAAAAGGGAGTTAGAAATTCAAAACTTAAAGCAGTAATTGGCTTATCCATTATTACTCTTTAAATTCCCCTCTTAAAATAGACATTATTGCATTATCAACCCACTTGCCCTCAAATTTTTCAAAATGTCTTAAAATTCCTTCTTTCTTAAAACCTACTTTTTCGTAAACATGAATAGCTCTATTATTAGTAACTCTTGGAGTAAGAAAAACCCTTTCTGCTTTTTGAATATTAAAAGCATAATCTATCATGGCTTTTAAAGCATCCGATCCTATTCCTTTTTCCCATCTACTTTTATCTCCTATTAAAATATCAACTTCTACTTTGCCTAAAAATTCTCCGTTATCATTTTTTTCTGCTGTATTACAAACATAACCAACTGGTTCACTATCTGATTCTATAATCCAGTAAGTCGAATTCGTTTGACCTTTTATAGACGGAGTGAAATGTTTTCTGATCCAATCCAAAGAACGGGGTTTATCCCTGCCGTACCAATATCGCATCACTTCAATATCATTAAGCCATTTAAACATGATTTCAAAATTCTCTTCGCGCATTGGCCTTAAAATTACTTTATTTCTTTGAATAATATTTGCTATTCTCATACCGATTTAAATTGTACATCTTTTAAAAACTAATTTCTGCCTGCTATATAAGTACGAAAATTGGTTTACAGAGCCGAGCCGGTTTTAGGGTCGGACCAAAGGTTCTGAGTTTTACCGAAGAACCGCAGGTATTGAGCGTAGTCGAAATACTCCAAAACCTATTCAACGATAACTCTGATGAGGCTAAATTACTAGCATTTCAGTCGAGCTTAATGAGGGGTCATTTAGCCATTAATTCATTTGTTACTCTATAGTTTTTAATATTACTGATTAGGTACGGATTAAACCAAGAAGTTTAGTGTGTTTATAAATAGGCAATTTTAAAAGGTTAGAACCTTAGATCTATTTGCCAATTATGCGTCTTGCCCCAATGTAAAAATCTCTACCAATATCTTTAAACCCACTTATCTCGTCATTTATAAATCTTGTGGTTATTTTAGAAGTGGGCCTAAAGCTATCGATTGCTGCTCCTATTGTGCCCCAACTAGCTACAAGGTATCCGGCAACTACACCTACTACCTCAATAGCACCTACTGGATCATTTGTTGCCAGCTCAATAAATTTACTTCCATCAACAATACCACCAAATACAAGCGTTACTCCTGCTGCCCCAAGGCCAAATTTAGCTCCTCCTCTTGCTCCCCTTAATGCTCGTTTAGTCGAGAACAATTTTTGCTCCTCTGGTATTGGTGCTCCTCCTAGTAATCTCTCTAACATGCGTAATTTATATACCTATAGTTACTATTTGTCAACATTTGCCTATAGTTTTTTTGATTTTTAAAACTTTTTGATTTATACTATACACTACCTTAAACTAATTATTAAGGAATTATGCCAGAAAAAAAGACTGCAGAGATAGATAACAATGAGAGAACAATAGGATCCTTTGGTAGTTGGGATTTAGGAGTTGGTGCCAAAGAACCCTTACCAGAGTTTGTTCAGGAGTATGCGAAAGATGTTTTGACCTGGTTTAACACTACACAAGGTTGGCAGATAACCGAAGTCCGTGCAGGTTTACTAGACCCAGCTCAAATCAGACATTTTGCAGAACAACGCGTAGATGCTCCAAGAGAAATTTCACCAGATCTACTTACCTTAAGTTTCGCATTAAAAGCAGCTAACCCTCCTTTAAGAAGAAATTGGAAACGTCAACCAGTATCCTTAGACCTAAAGAAAATTTTTTCACCTGATTTTGAAGGAGAAGTTATATATGGAGAAGGTAATAGATCAGCTGATTTGGCACCAAGGAAAATTGGTTCCTCTTACCGCTTACCAGAAGCTTTAAGAGAACTCTCAAACACATTTTATTTATCAGGCGTATTGTTGCATTTAGCTTATGATGAACCATACAGACCGAATTTTGGGCCTCAGATTCCTTCTAAAGAAGATGTCAAACACGAGCCATTTCCTAAAAATATTTCCATGATGGTTATTTTAAGAAACTTATATACAAGATTAGAACAAGAGGAAGCAGAATTAAGAACCCAAAGGAACGAGATGGCAAAAAAGCTTGGTATAGAAATAGCAAAACCTGCTGCTCCTCAACCCGAACCTGCACCTACCAAAACCGAGGAGGCAGTAATAGATACTAAAGAAGAAGTTGCTGAGGATATAAAGACTAAAAAAACTAAGATTGAAAAACCAAATAAGATCAAGATAGAACCTGGAGCGTATAGATTCTCGCTTCAAGATCATATGTGGTACAAAGATATAGAGACTGGTTTAACCAGAATTGACGAACCAGCTGTTTCTTTTTCAGATATTGGTGGGTTAGCTGAAGTAAAAGGAAGTTTAAGACTACTTGTTGCAGGTTTGCAAAATCCGGATTTATTTACTAAATGGGGAACAAGGCCACCAAGAGGTGTTTTACTTTATGGACCTCCGGGGACAGGTAAAACTATGATTGCAAAGGCTCTTGCCAACGAAGCTGGTATACCATTTTTCTCTTTGCAATTTACAGATGTGGCTTCAAGGTGGGTTCACCATACTGCTGAAAACGTTAAAGCTGTACTTGAAGCCTTAGATAAAATTGACGGGAAGAAAATAGTTTTTATAGATGAGTTCGATAATGTTGCCGTAACTAGAGAAGAATTTCCTCCAACACCAGGAGGTGGTTCTTCAAAGAAAGCTAATGAGATATTAAATCCCTTACTTGAATATATGGATGGTTTTAGGTCCACACATAATACGATTTTTGTAGCAGCTACAAACAGAAAGGATGATGTTGATGAAGCTATGCTTAGACCTGGAAGATTTGATCGTCAGTATAATATACGTACACCACAGGGCGATGAGATACTGGATATTTATAGAGTCCAAATAGATAAAGCAGAGAGAGATGCAGGCAGAAGTTTGTTTGCAGGTGATGTTGAGTTTGGATCATTGGCAAAATTATCTAGAGGCTTTACTGGTGCGGATATATCAGAAATTATCAGAAGGGTTTTAGAAAGTAAAGTTGCTGGTGAACTCCAGGGGGAAGACCAAGAAGTAGTTACGACAGATAATTTAATTGCTGAGTTGAAGGTTTACGAGAGAAGAAAACGCGAGACTCAAATAGGATTCCGCCCCAACTCAGAAATTTAATAGTTATAGAATTGTTAGCCTTAGTTTGTCTTTTTCCAAAAACATACACAACTTCATTTGGATCTAGTTTATAATACGGTTAGAAGTTTTCTAACTTTCTGATTGATGATTGAGAAGATTGATGTATGCCGAAATTACCAAATTCTACGAAATCCTCTTTTTTCTAAATTTTTCAAATAACCTATTAAGCCCCACTAACCAGGAAAGGCTTTTTGTAATTTAGCATCAAAGGTCTTAAAATCTGTTGCTTTTCTGGACTTGGCAAAGGACAGATTAAAAGAATCTTCAAGGTCAAAGTTAGTTGTCTCATAAGTTGAAACTGCTTTTCTAAGAATTTCTTTCTCTTCAAGGATAATAAACTCCAGATTTAAAATACTGTTAAGTGTTTTACTAATTTCATCCTTTTGTTTCTCATAAAAACTAGCAAACACCCAATATATTTCAAAAACTACTACTAAGGAGGTAAAAAACTCTATTTTCCCTTCAGCAGCTTGTACAAAGATTTGTTTAGTTTCTTTCTGTTGAGAAACATTATCGCCCAGGAGAAAACGTAAAAATAATTAGTATCGATAAAAATCATCTGGAAAAATACTCTTTCTTAGCCTTTTCAATCATTTGTTTGGTATCCAGGCCTTTAAACTTATTGGGAAGTTTTAAAGAGCCAGCTAGTTCTTCCACTAATCTGACTGCAGGCGTCATGACCAGGCGGCCATTTTCTTCTTTAATAGCTATCTTTTCTCCTGGCTTGAGATTTAACTTGTGAGTCAGTTTGGAAGGCAGGGTTAATTGTCTTTTACTGGTAATGGTAGCGATATAGTTCATAGTAAGGAAATTACATAATAGTAAGGCATTTTTGTCAACACCTTACTGGAGCCGAAGGTGGGAATCGAACCCATGACCCGTACTTTACGAAAGTACTGCTCTACCACTGAGCCACTTCGGCACAGTAGTATTTTACCAGAGTTACACTAAATCTTCCCCTTTTTCCTCTTTTATCTTTTTAATTTTTATGTTAATCTAAAATGTATGAATGGTACGGATGAACCATGTCCTAAATGCAGCTCCCCTCTGGGGGAAGTTACAGAAACCCAAACAGGTAAAAAGCTGCAAAGATGCAGCCAGGGTTCGTGGAATAAAGAGCTAAGAAAAAGCGAAGGCTGTGAATACGTTAAGTGGTTAATGATTGAGCCGGTAGAACTTGATGAAAAATGCCCCAAGTGTGACAGTGTTTTAATAATGCAGGTGACCCGTTTTGGTAAAAAGATGAAGAAGTGTTCCAAAGGCGGGTGGGACAAGGAATTAAAGAAAGCTACAGGTTGTGACTATGTTGAATGGTTGACAGGAAAAAAAGAACCCTTAGATACAGATTGCCCCACCTGCGGAGAAAAATTAGTTTTATTTACCACCAATTCCGGTAAAAAAATGGAGAAATGTTCAACTGCCGGCTGGGATGCTGCCAATAGACTGGCCACAGGATGTGCTTATATCAGATGGTTAAAACCCGGTGAAGTACCGGTATCTAGCGCCGGCGAAGAATTCCTCCCTCCGGAACCAGCATCATAGTCTTTAATTAAAGAATTATCCTGCAAAAATATATAGCTCTTCTTCAGCACGGGTAACAGCTGTATAAAGCCATCTTTTGTAAGTTTCATCTGTCATCTGCTTGAACCTTTCTTCAAAAAGTATTACCCTTTTGGCTTGTGAACCTTGAGCTTTGTGAACTGTTATGGCATACCCAAAATCAAATAAATCCCCTTTTAAAATTTGTGACCTTTTTTCAGTAAAATTCATAGGTTGCTCATTGTTAAATTGTTCTGCAGAAATCAGACCATGATAACTTTTATCCTCACCATCCATACTAATTTCAGACTCATACCAATGAGCATCTTTTTTCTTGATACGCACTACTGTCCCTAACATCCCATTATAGATCCTTTTTTTGTGATTATTCCGAAGACAAATAACCCGGTCTCCTGATTGAGGTTCGGGTGATTCAAAGCCTAAGACGCTTCGTATATGCTTATTTAACTTTCTGCGGGTGTAATTGTAACCGCAAAGAATTAATGTATCAGTGTTAAAATTAGCAAGCATCTCTCCCATTGCTTCCTGAGTATCATAATCTTCAGGCGAAAATTTCCGGACTCCCGGAGAGTATTTGCCGGGACGCACCAAACCATGTTCGCGCGCTTGAATGGATAAACCGATAATCGGGTTTTGTCTTGCCTGACGGTGAATTTCTTCAAGCCGTAACTGCGGTTCCTGCATTAAATTAAAGCTTCCTTTAATTGGGGGAAGCTGGCCGTGATCACCGACCACAATAATTGGTATCCGGTAAGATAAAAGGTGACGCCAGATCGTTTCGTCAACCATTGAGGCCTCATCAATAATAATTAAATTGCACTCGATCTCATCCTTTATTTGCCAACCGATAATCTCTTCTTTTTCATTCAGAATTGGTGAATAAATCAGGGCATGAATTGTGCTTACTGAATCACCGGATAAAACGACCTTTTGGTCTTTTAGTTTAGTTTTTAAAACCCGGGCAGCTTTACCGGTGTAAGAAACAAAACCTACCTTTAAATTCTTATCAATTCTGGCAAGTTCTTGTCTTAAAATAGCTACTAAAGTAGTTTTCCCCGTACCTGCATATCCTCCTAAAGTTATATATTGCTTTTCTTCCTTTTTTTCTTTGAACCAAAGAAGGATTGTATCTAAAACATTTTGCTGATCCGGAGAAAGATTCATTATACGTATCTATTATACTCAAGTGTATATTTTAATGAGCCGAAGGTGGGAATCGAACCCACGACCCGTACTTTACGAAAGTACTGCTCTACCACTGAGCCACTTCGGCAAATATTATAAACAGTATTCTTTTAAAGCTTTTGCATCCAGGATGGTAATCCTGCCTTTTTCAATTTCTAATATTTTTTCTTTTTCCAGCTTGTGTAAAGCTAAAGTTACAGTTTCCCTGACTGAGCCGATAAATTCTGCTATCAATTGATGCGTTAAGATAATGGGAAGAGTAACTTTACTATCTGTTTCTTTCCCAAATCTTTTCATGCAGTAATCTAGAAATATTGCTACCCTGGAAGTTGTATCAGTAGTAATAAAAGCTTCCAACCGGGTTTCTGTATATAGCAGTCTATTTAAACAAAGATGCATCAAATCAATTAAATATTTAGGTTGTCTAAGGGTAAGATTAAAAAATTCCTGGTGAGATAAAATCATGACTTTAATATCTGTCAGGCATTCAGCATTATGTTTTGTACATCTATCTTTGGAAATTAAAGCCCGAAGACCCAGAACATCACCAGGACCATATGGATAAATAGTAGTTTCTTTTCCTTCTTCTGATAACCTGTACAATTTAACAAACCCTTCTTTAATAAGATAAAGCTTATCCAAAGGATCTCCATCACTAAAAAGAATTGTCTTTTGTCTTATAAGGTGTGGTGGCCTTTTAGAAGAGGTAAAAATCCTCTCAAAATCTGCCGGCTTCCAAATATTCTCCAGCCTGGATTTTAAAGAGTTCAAATCATGCTGCATAAGCTTCCTCCCCGGGCATTAGAATATAGGCAAGATCTGGGCCATTTTCTTCTGCCTTTACCGGCAATAATATACGTCCTTCTTTTAAACTTACAGATGTAATGAGTGGCTTATCTCCCGGCTCAACAACGTAGCGTATTCCCGTTTTGTACAAACGCCTGATTGAACGGTACCACTGAACCGGTGATATTAAATGAGCCAGTATTTCCGCTCTTATATCTTTCGCCTTTTCCATAGGCTGTCCCGTAGTATTGGCAATAATCGGTATATTTGCATCTAAGATTTCCGTTTCATTCAATGTCTTCCTTAAACCTTCCTGAGCGGGTAGCATGAGAGGTGTATGGTAAGCACCCTCTACAGCTAATCTTTGAAAAAGGATGCCTTTGTTCCCTGTCCTTCTTCTGAAGTCTTTTACAAATTCCTCAGCACCTTTTAAGGCTTCATTCGTTCCTGCTATTACAAAGTAAGTGTCGGACGTGGCTAATGCAAGATAAAGTCCTTCGGTCTTATTTAAATATATCAGCCCTTCACTAAGGAATTGTGTATAGTCAGCAGTTAAACCTGTTTCTCTAAGTATAATAGCTGCTTCTCCGCCAGGAGCTTTGCCATTAGCTTTTTTACATTCTTCCCTTCTTGTTTCTACTGCCCTAAATAAATCTGTATATTTACCTGATCCGGCAAATTCAATGGCATTTAACTCACCCAAGCTGTATCCTGCTACGGCCGCTGGCCTAAAATTTTTTCCTAAGTGCTCGCAAACAGCAACTCCGTAAGCCCGGTTTCTTGTCAGGATCAGCGTTTGTGAAAGCCTATCCAAATCTTCCTTGGGTCCATTAAAACTAATATCAGAAACCGAGTATCCAAATTCCGTGGCGATTTCATCGGCAATTCTATAAGTCTCTCTGGCACCTTCGGAATACTCAAAAATATCTCTGCCCATGCCCACTTTTTGTATCCCCTGTCCGGGAAAAACAAAGGCAGTATTTTCAGGTTTTGTAAAAGCAGGATGGTCAAATGTAACAAACTCTTTTGTTTCAACCATTTTAAAGGAGCAGTAGAAAAGATTATACCAACCTTGTAGTCTGTAATACAAATTTTTTGTATTAGACAATACAGAAATTGTTTCCCAAAACCTGTTTTAATCCCATTAATATGGTTGAAGGAGATTTTAAGTTAAAGTCTGTCCCTGAAAAACTGATACTTGCTTATCAAGCCCGGCAAAATTTTGCTGAAGCTCTTAAAGTAGCAGAAGGTTTGATGGACATTCCAAGTCAAAGAGCACTTTATGGCCATATTGGTGCAGAACAGGCCCGGCTTGGGATTAATCCTTCTAAAGCTATTGATTATTTGGCTAAATTACCCCAGAACAGTGATGAAAATCTTAGAGAAAAAGGAGTAATGTACCCTAGGCAAGAAAGATTAGTAGCCCGCTACAGTATGGCAGAGATAATGATGAAATTAGGACAAGTTGATACTGCCTTTAATCTGACAGACCCGATGAATGGAGCGCTGCATCCTAATTTGTTTGGTTTTGATCTAAGGTTAGCTCGGAAGATGTTTAGCTTAGGTAAAAACCCGCAGCCTGCTTTAGATCGGGCTTTAGGTAATGTTGGACTTTGGGGAGGAGGTTATTATGATGGCGAGGTTGTATTGAGTAAACATCTTTATGTACCAGGCCATACTGATTTAAGTAAAACTTACTTTGATACAGGTAAAGATTATCAGTCCTTACTTGCTAAAACTTTAGATCTGGCTAATCGAGAACAAGATAAAGATTACTGGGCAAACAATTTTTCCCATCTGTCCCAGGCTTATGCATATTGTGATGATTTAGAATCAGCCTGGAAAATGGTTGCCAGGATAAATGAAGTTAAGAATAAAAAATATGCAAAAAAAACACAAAATGAAGCATTGGAAAAAATTGCTTGGGAGAGATTGGAAAAGAAAGACGTTGAAGGCGCCATAATGACTGCGATAAAAACAAAAGATAAATTACTGATGGCGGAAGTGCATACAGAGGCAGCTTGTGTGGATCCGGAAAATGGTGAAAAGTTCTTTAGGGAGGCACGAAGATATAGGCGAAGATTGTCAAAAAAATATAAGCCTGATGAAGTAGTGGTTCTTGACTCAATAGTTGGACGAGCCGCGGTTGCTTTGGGAAAAGACGGTTCGTATTTTTTTAATCGGGCGCTGGCCAGAGCATCTATTTTAGATGCTTACGACAGGGTTTTTGCTTATGATGGTATAGCGGGAAATTTGGCTCTCAGTAATTTGGATGCAACCTCGAGTTGGTATTTATGTTATGCAGCTGCTGAGGAATATTTGGACGAGTCAAAGGACCAATCTAGTTCATTAAATGATATGTTAGCAATAGCAAAGTATAGCATGGATATGGAAGATGTGGCCAAACATCAAGCTGAATGCGGCTATTTTGCTTTAGCCAAAGAAACTGTCGAAAAGATTATCGCTGTTGAGGGAGAGGAGTTTACTGTTTCTATTCCTTTTAAAGGACAAATCATTACAGACATTGCTGCAAAGCAAGGAAGAGAAGGTTTAAGTAATCGTGAAATTACTGATTTGCCAAAGGAAGATATAAGAGCAATGTTGGCAGGCAATAATGATTTAGCCAAAGAAGCTTTAAGATATTTCGGGTTAAATCGATTAGGTTAAAGCATATTTTGCATTCTGATATTTTTCCATTTCTTTTGCCATCTTTGCCTGTCGCCTTTTAGTTTCACCTATCACTCTTTCATATAGTGGTTGAGATGGTATCATTCCTCTTTTAATTTCTCTTTCCAATGTTGTACCATCAACAGCTAATTTTTCCTGCTTCATCCTACTAATAACCTCTGATAAATTAGGAGGAGTAGCTTGTGAGGCTTCCTTAAAAGCCTCCTTTCCAATCAATCCCACTATCCTGTTTCTGGCGTAGCGATCAAGACGCAGGTTACCTGTTACCCCTGCCGCAAAACATACATCCCTTAAGTCTAAATGAGGATCAATTTCGTTTAAACAATCCAACATCTTTAATGCTCGAAAAAGTATAACAGGATCCGGTTCCGTAAAATTATTATTTCCATAATACTGGATGTCTGATCGGGGTTCCCTCAATCCAAAGTGCACTTCCGGTCGCCATTCTGACCATAATTCAACAAATGGTAAGGTAAGCTTTGATTCGCCTTGAATTAATCTTTCTCTCTCAGTTCCGTAAAAAATAGGAGTTCTAATTTGTATTTCTCGATCTGCTCCCATGCACTACTTTTACTATTTTTGGGTTGAAGAGTCAATATGAATCTCCACGGCTAAAGCCGTGGTATCTTCTCAATACTTAGCTTCGCGAAGACCGCCTTCGGCGGAAAACATTCACCCCACGCCTAAAGGCATGGTACTCTGTTTTGTATGATAGACCTAAGTAACTATTCAGAGTTTCCCAGTAAATTGTCATTCCGAACCTGCCTGCCGCCTGCCGGCAGGGCAGGGCAGGCAGGCGTAGTGAGGAATCTCAAGATTAATCTAGAGATCTTTCCCCGCCCTCACTGCCTCCGGCTGAGAGGCAGGTCAAGATGACAAAATCTCTGGGAGAAACTAATGTCTTACGGATCTAAGGGCTAAAGGAAACTATGTTGTAGTCTGCATTACAAATTCTATGTTTTTCAAAATACAGAACTGATATTTTAAAACTGTTTTAATGCTAGTATGCCAGCTAGATTAGAGACTTGTTTTATCGGAAGAGACGAACCGCCATTTAAAATTTTGGCGTTTGAAAAAGGTAGTGTTAAAAATACCTTTTCTCAAGGTAATGAAAATCCTGAACCTTACAAACAGGAAAATTCATCAGTACCAGCATCTTTAGGTTGTGAATTTGCCGGCAAAGTTGCAATTGTAACCGGAGCCAGCAGATCAAACCCGATGGGGATCGGTGCTGCTACTGCAATAGAACTTGCAAAAGGCGGATTGGCAGCAGTAACTATCACTTCCACTGCTGAAAGTAAAAAACAGGCCATGGAAACAAAAGAAAAAATTGAAGAGTACGGCACAAAAGTTTTATGGCTCAGCGCAGACCACAGGCTAGCAGCAGAAAACCAACGGGTTGTAACAACTACAATTGAAACGTTTGGTCAGCTGAATTTGGTGGTGGGCGCTGCAGGAAAAAGATATGACCAGATATCAGTCAGTCTGCCAGAAACTGATTGGGATAACGCAATAGATTTAATGCTCAAAGGCAATCAATTCTTAGGTGCAAGCGCTATGAAGATGTGCTTACGGACAAAAACCCTTGAATCAGTAGTTTACATAGGCAGCGTTGCAGGAATTTTTGGTAATCCGGGACAGGTAAGTTACGCTGCAGCCAAAGCCGGCCTCGAAGGAGTTGCCAAAACTCAAGCCCAGGAATGGGGCAAAAGGGGCGTAAGAGTAAATGTTGTTCACCCGGGTTTTATTGAAACCGAAATGACCAGTGATTTAGTTAGTAATCCGAGAGCTGCAGAGATGATAAGAGAACGAACTTGCCTGGGAAGAATGGGTAAACCGGAAGAAATTGCCGGCTTAGTCGCTTTCCTACTTAGCCCCAAAGCTTCATATATTACCGGCGCATCGTTTCGAATAGATGGAGGAATCAAACCTTTTGTTTAAAAATATGACTACACCTGAACAACAAATACAATCAGTACAAGTAGAATCAGGCGAAAAACCCCTGGCAGGTAAAGTTTTCCTTTTAACCGGAGCTTCCAGAGGAATAGGGGCAGCTGCAGCTTTGGAACTTTGCCGAAAAGGGGCAACTGTCATTGGGCCGCACAGAGATCCGGGGAAAAATTCACGGGCTTCTGAAGTGGTGGATAAAGCAGCTCAGTTCGGAGGAAAACTAATATCATTGGTAGCTGATGTTACAAAAGCCGAAGACCGCAAATGTTTAATGCATTATGTAAAAGAAAATTTCGGCAGTATTGATGGAATAATCCTCAATCACGCTGGCGGCTTGGAAAAAGGAGCAGACGAAAAATATTCTTTAAATGTTAACGGATATGCAAAGCTGGCTTTATTTGAAGAAGCTCAAAAAAGCGGAACCTTAAAAGATCAGGCTTTAATTCTTGATATTCCCAGTATGTGGTCTAAATTTTGTTTTACCGGTGTAAAACAGATGGATGTTTATGAACCTGTGGCAAAAGGAAAAAAGTTAGGTGAAAAACTACTTAGAGAAGCAATCAGATTATACAACGATCAGGCAGAAGAAGGGTGTCACATTAAATTCGGCATGGTTTGCGGCCAGGGGGTCGCCGAAACAATCACTATGAGATTGCTGGATAGGATATATCCGCAAGAGGTGGCTGAAATAAAAAAGGCAGCACACAATGGTAAGCTTCCTGAAATCACAGAAATGGCGCTGGCAGTTGCGGATATGGCAAAAGGAAATTTCCGTGATGAAGAGGTAACTTTTGTGGGATCGCCGCAAATTAAAGACAATGAGATGCCAACAGCTTTACCAATGTACAGCCCCCAAACCCGCTATGTTGATAGCTTGTTAAAATTTGATGACACCAGGTCATTTGGTTTTTATCGAATTTCGGATAAGGATACTTTGCGTCATTTTTCTTATTTTGAATTAATGTCTTTAACCTTGGGGACAGGCAGTCTTAGTGTTACCGAGCAACATACGGAAGGCCATTTTGTTCCGGAGTTTGGTTTATCAATTCTTCCGGGACACAAAATTGTAGCTGCTGCAGTTGACCTTGCCTCAGTTCATTTGGAGGATAATGACCCTGATTTTATTATTCCCAGATTAAAACGCATTCAAGGCATTGAATTTAAAATTCCGGCCCTACCGGGAGATAATTTATCATTTACTCAAACCACAGATCGTTTATCGGTGAATATTGGAGATATGGAAGCTACAACTGTTAGCGGTGTGGAATTTGAACCAAGAAATTTAGAGGATCCCAAAAATATGACCCCTGACCGTCTTATTGAAGCCGGCGCCCAGACTTTGGGGGTGGCATATATCCATAGCCGGGGCATTGATGATGTTTTACCTCTATTTAGCAGGGTTGGTCCACTGGAATATCATCGCGAAGTATTTCCGGGAGAACTTTTGGAAATGGAAGCAGTGCTGAGGGGTGAAAGCAATAAACAATTTCAGGGGGATGTAATTTTTAGGGTAGATGATGAAGTTGTGGCCAAAGCTTTTGGCTATGCCTGCCAACTGCGAGCCAGGACAAGCATTGAAAGAGGCATCAGGATGATGAGAAGGGGGTTAAAATAATGGCTTTAAGAACAATAGAATCAAAGTTGGCAGTAGCAAGTCTTAATACGAAAGATAGAATAGTCAGCAGAAAACCTTATTATGGAGATGTAGTAGTTGTAGGTTTTGCCGAGCTTACCCCTCATGG
>JACPEY010000005.1 GCA_016183245.1 Candidatus Daviesbacteria bacterium | reverse complement strand
GGCTGCTCAAAAACAGAAGATTGGTTAGGGATTATGAAAGACTCAAGAAAAGTGTTGAATCCTTCATCCATCTGGCCATGACCAGACTGATGCTTAAAAGGTTAGTTTTGGATACTACCTGACCTTTTCAAACAGGCTCTAAAAGATATTAGCGGACTAGAAATACTTGAAAAAAAGCTTGAAGCAATTGAGATGAAAACAGGTAAGAAACAAGCAAAATGGAAGAAAGTAAACCAAAAGATTAAGAAAAAGTATCTTGAGGAACTAATCCAAGTCAAAGAGCTTAAAAATGCTATTTTCTATGCAACGTACCAAGCTTCAAAGGAATACTCCAAATTAACTTCATTTACTATTGCTAAAGCTGTTTTGGCAAAAGAAAGCACGAATTACACTGTGACAGTCATTATTGACGGTCTGAACGATAAAGAAAGAGACGTGGTAAGGGAGGAATTAAAGAAACTCAAAATAAAGTACCGGAAAATTCGAGGTATGAAAGACGAACAAAGTATTTTTTTGAGGTTATCTGATGCAATGGCCGGTTTCTTGCGGGAGGTTTACGAGGGAGAAGAATATACCAAACTTTTTATAAAACGCTTTGAGAAGGCAAGTATTGTAACTGAAGCATAAAAAAACCAGGCTGTCTAGACCTGGCAACCCAGCATTGTTAAGGGGCTGGCTGGCTCTATTTACCTTGCGGTAACAGCGACCATACGGACGTTTTCAAGCATCAATACTATACCAAAATTATCCCTTATTTGTCAATTAATGTAAGTGTAAGACAATCCCACCTGGGGGGAACCGAAGGACGGGAGTCTAAACGACTCCCAGGAGGATCTAGGTAGGACATAATTTGATAAACATTTAGATACTCAATTGAGTATATACAAACTCTCTGATAGTATACCAATATCTTTAAAATGCAAAAGTTAGAGCAACGTGAATTAGAAAAAGCTGTTACAGAAGTTAGACAAGCAACAATGGGACGATTAGTCAAAAGGCATCCTAAATATAGGTTTTGGGGGCCACTATTTGAGCATGCAGGGCCACTTCTACTTGGCAAAACTAGAGGCAAGATGATTGAAGCCGACTATTTAGTGATGAGAGAGCTTGATGATATGGCTGATGGAGATACTCCAGTTCCAAAAGACTACAACAGTGCTTCACAATATATTGAGGAGAAAATCTCTTTTTTACGCAATCCAAACACTCCCAGAGATAATGCTGACAAGCTTTTATTGTATTGCGAACAACTCTCTCAGCAAGAAGGCTTATCTTTAACCCAAGAAAGAGAGTTTATCTTGCGTTCCATGCTTTTTGATGCCCAGCGATTTGGGACATATCAAATCTTTCCGGCTGCAATTTTAGATGAACATTTCTACAGATGTGATATTGAGGGTACCGGAAAAGGTGCTTTAAAAATATTCGGTGAAGATCCGGCAAAGTATCGTTTGGTAGAACCGCTGGGAGTAGTTTCAAGGATACACGATAATCTTCTCGATTATGAAAGAGATGTAAAAGCCGGTTATATCAATATACCAGAGGAAGATATCAATCGATCCGGAATGACACTCGTGGACATAAAGGATGTCAATTCTCCAAAAGTTGGAGCATGGTTTGCAAAAGAACTAACAAGAGCGAGAGGTTTATTGGAACAGGATCGTGTACTTTTTCCACAGGGAAGATTTAGTCTTCTGGGTAGAATTTTTGTAGAGTTGTATATCAGACGTCCAGCAGTTCACTATTTTAATAATTTTCCCTCCTAGAACTATTTAGGTGGTGTTGGAGCGTAACAACGAAGAGTTGGCACTGGTTGACTATGTTGGAACGTATTATAGAAATCAATTATATGCTTATGCAAATTAGCGTAGTTGGCGTTAATAGAAATCCTTATGGCATTCCACCGCAATAAACAAATTTGTGAAGCGGACCTGACTGACCTGTTACTGCATCTACAAAGATGCGGTTATTTGTAGAACATGCGCCGATTTCCCAGTACCAACCATCTGATTGCAAATTAAGCTTATTTTTATTCTCAAAATAGCCAGTACCTATTCCTGGAATATCAGCTGAAGACCCTCTTAATAGTCCTATCCTCACATCTGTATCACTGGATGCGGAATTTACTACTCCGTATTTGAACGCAACTTGAAGTCTAACATTTGGAGTAAGGCTATCTTGATAGCAATTATCATAATAATGGCATTCTTTGATTTTATTCTGCTGTTTAAGTTCATTGTAGATTTTAATTAAATCTGAATTATTATCATTAAGGTTTGCTTCATTTAGTTGATTAGAACTGGAAAACTTGAGAGATGAAATAATTTTGTCAAAAGTTGCCTTGAAGTCCCGAGTATATACATTGGTTGAGATTTCGAATACAGTGCCGTCTTTATTAACTATCACTCCTTTACTGAAGTAAATCATTCCTACACTTGCCCCAGATTTTAATGCGTCTTCATTCTGTTTAAGTTCTTTCTGCTTATCAGTTGTATCGTAACCATATTCGACTGTTTTATATCCATCAATGGTATAGTTTCTTAATTTTAAGTCACCATACCCTGTAACAATGGTTCCATCTTGAGTATTGTAGTAACTTTCAAATCTCTTATTAAAATTATCGATTCTAATTTCAACTAACTGGTCTGAGTAATCCAGCTTCTCTGCATCGGTTGCATTCTTTTTGGCTAAAAATATTTGCTGCCCTGCTCCTTTTACATAAAGACTAGGTGGATATTTTACAGTGAACATGTTCTTTGAATCTGTATATGTTTTCCAATTCGTTATCTCGCTTTCTATTAAATCTGATGATATTGGGGAAATTGTTGGTTGAGCTTGTTGATTTTTAATAGAAGTTTGTCCTCTTTGTGCTAATAAATAATATCCTCCTAATCCAGTAACAATAATCATAAGGATAACTATTCCAACAATAAAAATAAAATTGCCATGTTGGTTATTAATTATATGCTGTTTAGATTGATCTTCAGAAAGAATAGGATTGGGTTGGGATTGCTGATTAGTAGTTTCCATCTCCTTATTATTACAGTATTCCAGAATCACAGACAATTTACAATGGGATTTTGAATAACGTAAGACAATCCCACCCGTAAGACAATCCCACCTGGGGGCCATCGGCTCTGAGGCCATCGCTCATGGTTCGATTATCACTCACCATGACCTGAGTGTAATCGAAGGTCAGGCTCGAAGAGGTGGTCTAGATAGGACACCTAGGGATTTTCGTGCTTAGTTGGCGGACATAGACTCTATTCGGACTTTTTGCAAAACATTAGACGAAGACTTTTACTTATTAATTATTGTTGCTGTATTTTTCAAGAGCTTTTGCTCTATATGCACCGAGGGATTCTTGATTAAGATCTAACAGACACATATTATAAAGTTCAGTCTCTACATCTATTGCCATTTCCCATTTTTTATCATTAAAATCCTTTTCTATTTTAGGGATCGTCCGCAGATAACTCTGTGCAAACTCCATACAGAGCGAAGATTTACTGGAATATAATTTCCCATGATCGCTAATGTCATCTAGGTAAAGAAAATGTACTACACCAACTATTAATAAAATAACCAGGCCTCCGATGATAAAAGGGGTCTTCTTTTTCATAATCGTAATTATAGCAGGTTCGAATTCGAGGTGATTTTTTTGTTGGCGGACATAGACTCTATTCGAACTTTTTGGATGACTTCAAATGAGAGATTTTATATACCCAACTATAATTGAGCCTCTTGCTGTTTAGGTGGGCATTTACTGTCAGCATATGAACAGAATACGCAGCAGTCTCCCTCTTTTGGTTTAAGCATTTCACCACAACCAGCACATTTGTAAAAATGCTGGCACGCATTAATAGGCATTTCTACCCCCTGTTTTTTATTACAAATTGGACAAGTGAGAACTGTAGTAGTTTTTATTTTACTCACATCATTGATTATAACAGATTCGAATCCGTGGTGGATTTTTTTGTTGCGGGACATGGATAGAGACGTAATCTCGCTAATCGCTCGATTAACGAACCTCGTAAACGGATTCAAATCCAATCGTCCCAATTTGAACTTAAAAACCATCCTTGCGTACGGTTTCAGTTCAAAGTTGCCGAGCTAGGATCCGGGTAAATTATACCTGAAAATTCCCACAACAGCCATATTGACTCTTTTGTAAAGATGTGCCAACAATGGTAGTAGAGTATCTTCAAAAGGAGGTGATTAATAAATGGATATAAAACAAGCAGTAGGTTGGCTCGTGATAGTTGGTGCGGTTAATTGGGGATTGGTAGGGCTTCTTAACCTTAATGTTGTGGAAACAGTTTTAGGAGCAGGTTCATTGCTAACCAAAGTTGTCTATATAGTAGTAGGTTTAGCAGGTGCATACATGGCTTATGCAATGGCTGGTGGCAAGAAAAAGTAGAATTCCTACTTTGAAATTGGTAATTATAAGCGGGGCTTGTTGCTTCGCAATAAAATCCGGCCATCTTCGGCCGGATTTTTTTAATACTCCCTTTATACAACTTCTAACAATTTCCGTTTCAGTTGACCAAGCCTGAAATAGATCCGAAAACCCCCTCTTCTCAACCTTTTGAAAACCAGAAAAAGATTCAAAGCTGCAATTAAAGAAGAGGCAAGTAGTGCCGGAAGCAAAAGCTGATAATCCTGGATATCCGGGCTAACCTTTTTAATTGCATATAGCAAAAGCAAAAATCCGGCCCATACTACCAAAAAGAAGGTCTTAAGGTCTGACCATCTGCTGATGCGCCCATATGGGTTATACCAAAATACACCGATTACTAAAGTAGTACCCATTATTATACTTCTTACTATGGCAAATAATTGATTAGTATGATTTTCCAAAGGAACACGGTTAAGTTCTAAAAGGGTTAACCCAAGGGTAGCCAAAAAACCTCCTGAATAAATAAGATTATGAGAAAAAGTCAGATGAAAAAACCGGTTCATTCTGTAGGCTTTGTCGTTTTCATCTTTTTTCATATATTCCCAAAGCATTTTGGTGACTGAATGAATAGCAATTCCTCCGTAAGTAAAAAACATAGCAGGGATCAAAAAACTAAAGATTAAGCCATCCGGCATAATTGGGGGAGATATAAGCGGCCTTTTCAAAATTGATGCCAGATAAGAAAAAATTAAAGTCAAACCAATACCGGGAATAATAATCAGGTATATTATTTGTAAAAGATGAAAGTAACCGATTGTTTTCTTGCGGAAAAAAGAAATTCTATAAATGGCTGCAGTCCCTGCCATCAAAAAAATAATCAGTGTTAAAAAATTATCTTCTAACATTATGATCTCTCTTTTGGAGCTAACATAGCTAATATTTTATCAAGTTTATTATTGAGCTGATCAAATTGCTCCTGATTGCTTTTTCCATTATAAACCTGTCTGTCGTTAAACCTAGCAGGCCTTTCTGAATTTCTGCTTTCAAAACAGCTGCTGCAAAAAATCGGCTTACCGCTGGTTGGCCTGAAAGGTACTTCACAATCTTTTTTACAGTTGTCGCAAACCGCCCTGTGCATTTGAACAGGACCTCTTGAACCTCTATCACTAAAACTTTTTCTTTCCCAACCTGATCTATTACCGCGATTAAAATTTCCCATAGCGTATATTGTACCATTTATTCATCAAAATATGAAAATATATCTAGCTGCCCTGTCTGTCCTTCGATACTGGGTGAAATCGAAGTAATATGGAATTATTTACAGATTGCAATTAAATCCAGTATATGTAATAGTCTAATTATGGAAGGTAAACAGGCAGGTTTTTTTATTCCAATCATTGGCGTGATAATTATTATTCTTATAGTGGGTGCAGGTTTATATTACCTAAATTCAAAGAGGACAATCAGCACAACTTCTACTCCTGTTTCAAATTCAGGAAATTTTAATAGTGACTTAAAAGGCAGTTTACAAAAAGCATTTAAATGAAAAAAAATAATATTATTTATATTCCTTCTTCTTGCTACATTATTTACATCCTTCCCAGTCCTAGCTCAATGGGTAAATTTATCTGGACTTGTTTTAAATTCAGATATAGTCAAAAAAGCAACACTAATGGATGGAATAAAGGGGAGTTTCTGTCAGATTGATCTTGGGATAACCGGACACGAGTTACTAACAACAAACCTGCATGAAGACTTTAAATTGCCAGACAATATAAAAGAACTTCAATGTACTCAACCACCAGAAGATATTATTTTTGCTGAAGTATATGTTGAATTTAAAGAACCAATACAAGGAATAAATGGAAATAATTTTCTTTATGTGCTTTATAAAAACCAGCTTTTACAGGAAAATAATAAGTCTGGGTCTTCCGTCCAATATCCAGGTGCGCCAAGTAGCTTCTCGGGTAGTATTTTTAACGGCGGAGAAGAGGGGAATAGGGAAGTGCCGGGAAACCCAGAGCTTAGCGGTGATCCAAAATGGATAAAGTATATAAGGGTGGGTAATTTAATTGAAATTGATGATAGTTTAACCGACGGCTTTCAGCCTATTGTAGATAGTGGCTACCTTATGCACTTTGATGAAAACGGCAAGCGAAAGAATTTTCTTTTTGTATATCAGGGAAAAGTTTTTAAATTAATCCGTGCAGAGAAGAGAGCCTCGGAGGCTTTGTTGGTGGATTATTCAAATCAATCTAATGAATCTTCAAATTCTGCCCAACCCTCAACTCTTCTGAAAGAACAGGGTTATTTGAATACCTATATAGATCCGGAATACTACTATATTGTTAAATATCCTTCTAATTTAACTGACACAAACACCTCTCCGGAAAAAGGATTTGCGCTTTTTACAGACGGTAATTCCGATCCATCTATACCGCGTGTATTTTCCCTTACTACAACCAAAAATGATATTAAATTTGATGATCCAAAAGAACTTTTTGGTAAACGCGGCAATATTAAGTATTCTTCAGATACAATCCAAAATAACACAGTACAAAAAATTTCGGTGGGCAAAGATACAGCTTATGTTATGGAGAATGTTTCTTCAGGAATAAACAGGGATGAAATTATTCTGCACGGGGATATATTAGTTAATATCCAAACGTATGATGAAGGCGATAAGTTAAAAGCCGTTCTTGATCAAATTCTTTCATCTTTTAGATTTGCAGACTAACAAGGCTCCGAATTTAGAAGTCATTTCAAAACCCTAATGTCATTCTGGGGACGAACGTAGTGAGGACTCCAGAATCCAGATTCTGGACTCGAAGACTCGCTCGCCTCGCTGAAGCTCCGGCGAAGCGGGCCAGAATGACAGTTGTAAACCTTTTTTCAATACAACACGCCTTAGATGAAGGTTTTCAAAAACCATTATGGTTAAGATTATTTTGAGTATTCTTTTAGCGTTCGGTATAAAGCTTTTTTCATATTATCTCTTCCAAATCCGCTTTTAAGGAAAACTTCCCGTGCTCTTGCATCGTCCTCATTAATAAAATATTCATAATGGATTAATTTTAATGGTCTTCGATTTGTTGTAGATTTTACTTCACCTCTGGCATGAGTTGAGAGCCTACTACGAAGATTTGTTGTAAAACCTATGTATAATCCTTTGTCTTTTAGGCTAAAAAGTATATATACATAATATCTAGAAACGTCTGACGTTTCATTCATGAATAAATTATACAGAAAAACGGCCCAGTCTAACTGGGCTCGCTTTCAAACTTGGCTTCTGGCGAAGCCGCGTTTGACGCGGAGCGGGAGAGGGGACTTGAACCCCCGACATCCTCGTTGGCAACGAGGCACTCTACCACTGAGTTACTCCCGCATTAAAATATCTTTAATCTTTTCTCTTCCTGCACCTGTTTTGTAATACATTTCTTTTTTATATGCTTCTTCTTTGGTTTTATATTCTTCTTTATACACTAGCGCGAATGGCGCAGTTAGTTTTGTATATTTTGACTGGCCAGTATTATGCTCATTTAATCTTCTCTCTAAATTATTAGTAGATCCTGTATAAAATCTACCATTTTTTAGACTTCTTAAAACATAAACGTAATACATAATGAACCCGCGACCTGTCGCCGCGGCGACCACTCTACCACTGAGTTACTCCCGCACTTCGTCACTTCGTTCCTCAGTGTAAACTGTTCAGAACTTAGTGCAAACTACTAATTAGTAATTCTTTCTTCGACCTTCTCCAACCTTTTATCTCTTTCTCTTTCTTAGCAGCTTCAATTTTTGTTTCAAAGCTTTCCCAATATACAAGTTTTACCGGCAATCTACTTTTCTGAATTGGAGTCTTGACTCCACTACTATTATGTTCTCCAATTCTCTTTTTTAAATTCCAAGTTATGCCAGTATAATAACTTCCTCCATTACACTCAACTATATAAACAAAATGTGCCATATTAAGTTTACCCTGAGCGAAGTGAAGGGTGCCGCAGCCCAGAATCGGACTGAGATAATCCGCTCTTCAGGCGGACGCCTTGACCACGTTGGCAACTGCGGCTTTCGGAAGATATTTTACCATAGATTGAAGAGAAGGATGAGAATAACTGAAAGCAGGATGGAAGAAGTAAAGGGAATATAGATTTTAAATCCTGCCTTATCAAAATAAATATCTCCAGGTATCCTTGGCAAATTAGGTATAATGTTAAAAATTAAGCCTAAGAGTAAAAATACTATCCCTAAAACTGAAAATAATTTTCCTATATCTTCCATTATTTAACAGTCACACTTTTGGCAATATTCCTGGGCTTGTCTACATTATGCCCCAACTCTACAGCCATATAATAAGCCAAAAGCTGCAAAGGGATTATATTGGCAATTGCAGAAGTCTCACCTGTATCAGGAACCGGGATATGGTAATCAAAACCTGGATAAGGAGAAGGGGAGACCCCAATCACAGTTGCCCCCCTGGCTTTGACTTGATTGACAGCATTTAAAACATCATCTTTTGCTATATCTTCAGAAATCACCACAATCACAGGTACCCCTTTTTCCATTAAAGTTATGGCATAGTGTTTTAAGTCTCCGGCCGGAATCCCGTGGGCATGAATGTATGATCCTTCAATCATTTTAATCATCCCTTCTTTGACAATGTTAAAATTTTGATACTTACCCAGCAAAAATACATCCTTTTTCTTTGAAAGCTCTTTGGCAAGCTGTTTTATCTGTTCATGGTTAGAGCCGGAATCCAGGTATTTTTGCATTTCTAAAGCTAAACTTTGCAAATTCCTTACTCCTTCTTCGCCTTTGCCTTGCGCCATTTTGGCAATTAAATACCCGAAGGCAATTTGGGAAGTAAAAACTTTGGTAGACATCACACAAATTTCCGGCCCGGCATTGGCCATAAATTTATAATCGGAAACCCGGGTCATGGTAGAACCGGGCATATTAACAAAAGAGGCAATTTTTACGTTTTTCTTTACTGCTACTTCCAAAACCTCTAAAACATCAGCTGTTTCCCCTGATTGCGAAGGGGTAATGATCATATCCTGATTACTAAACATTTCATAATAATCCAAGGCTTCAGCAGCAATTAATCCAACTGCATTAATCTGGGCATAATTCCTCAGGTAAAAAGCAATCTGTGAAGCTGCCACGCCGGCTGTTCCCATACTAAGGGTATACACCCTTTGGGCCTTTTTTAAAACTTTGACAAAATCATCCAAAGAACTTTGATCCTGATTTATAACCTGGCTGATTACATAAGGGCTCTCATGAATTTCTTTTAACATAAAATGATCATAGCCCTCTTTATCTACCTTGCTGCTTTTAAAATTAATCTTTTCAGGGTTTGCAGGAAGGGATTTATTAGATTTTATATCCAGCAAATCCAGCTTGCCATTCCAGGTAACCATCTGGCCGTTTTCCACCACTATTACATCAGAAACAAAAGGTGCAAAAGATAAAGTATCAGAAGAAAAAAATACCTCCCTTTTTCCCAAACCCACAACTAAAGGAGAACCATTCCTGGCTGCAATAATCTGCCCATCATCAGTCAAAACAATAACAGTATTTCTTCCTTCCAACTCCAAAAAAGCCGATCTTACCGCTTCCTTTAAACTATTACTCTTGTCATTCTGGGGAGTCCCGACGAAGCCGCGGACGACTCCAGAATCTACCCGGGAAGCCAGTTTGTCTTCTATTAATCTGACTATAACTTCCGTATCTGTTTCACTTTTAAATTTATAACCTTTTTTCTGCAGGTCTTTTTTTAATTTCTGGTAGTTTTCAGCAATCCCGTTTTGGGCAAGGCAAAAGCTTTTATCAGTAGAAAAATGGGGATGGGCATTTGTTTCGGAAATTCCTCCGTGAGTTGCCCATCTTGTATGGCCGATTCCCACATATGAATCCACACTGGATAATCTAAAATCCGAATTCACATCACCAATAGCCCCAACATGCTTTTCTGCAATTAATTTTTGATCTTTGATTTTTGATTTTTGATCTTGTAATGCTATTCCCCACGAATCATAACCGCGGTATTCCAATCTTTTTAAGCCTTCTAAAATAAGCTGAGAAGCATTTTTTGACCCGGAGTAACCAAATATCCCACACATTCTAAAGATTATATCATGGTTCCGTTTAACGCATTGACAGAATATACACCATATGATTTAATGTATGTATATGAAAAGATATCAGGTTTATCTGGATCAGCACTCTATTTCCATCCTGGATGAGTTTGGAAAACACACTGATATTTCCAGGTCTAAGTTGCTGCAAATGATCACTGACCAAATTGCCCAAAATCTGGCTAAGGTTTTTACTGCAACAAAAACTCCTCCTAAAGATACTTATATCCTTGATTCTCTAGTCGGGGCTATAAAACTACCGGGGAATAAAAAAACAAATTTTGCTCAAAACGTAGATGAAATATATTTCTCCGACTAACTATGAAAGTTTTCATAGATACAAGTGCTTTTGTAGCTTTACTTGTTGATAAAGAAACTGATCACAAAAAAGTTGCTGAAAAATATCACGAATATAGGCAAAAGAGAGCCATTCTTTTTACTTCAGACTATATTTTAGATGAATTATTTACCCGCTTACTTTACTTTAGGCACATTGATATAAAAAAATACATAGAAAAACTTAAGGAATCTATCTTAAGAGGCGAGATAACGGTTTTACAAATTGATGAAGCTAATTTAGAAAAAGCACTTAAGGCTTTTTTAAAATTCTCAGATCACAAAATTTCCTTTACTGATGCAACCTCGTATACCCTCTTTAAAGATTTCTCCTTAGATGAAGTATTTACTCTTGATGATGATTTTAAGAAGATAAGGGTGGTACATCCTTCTAAATCTGTGGAGTTGACAGGACTCGAACCTGTGACCTCCTCAGTGTAAATGAGGCGCTCTAACCAACTGAGCTACAACTCCTGGTGCCGGGGACGGAAGTCAGATCGAACCTTTGATCACCCTCGACAGGCTAAATTATACTATGTTTTTTGCAGAACGTGAACAAACAGAAGTTTTAGCTTTCCAGTTAAAACAACTTAAGGACTATTTAAAATGGAATTACTGATACACATGTAGTAGTATCAATCTCTTATGCAATATAAAGTAAGAATCATAATGTTTCTAATTTTACTGATGGCGCCACTCTATATTTATTTAGAGTTGATCACACATCAATCCCTTCCTGGTAACCGATCTTTCAAAGATTTGCTTGTTATTTTATCTCTACCAGGACTATTTATAGCTTTCCTTGCTGATAACATATTATGCCATCGTTTTTTTAACTATCCTTTAGAAGGAATATCCTACTATCGGTGTGATTTTTATGAAAGTCCTCTCTTTGCTCACATTTTTTTGTTTACATCCCTGCTTGTAACACTCTTCTTAGTTTTCATAGATCGAATAATCTGGACAATCAAAAATCTTTATTTAGAAAAGATGCGAAGCAAATTAACTTAAGTAACCGTCTTTTTTTCATAAAATTTGTGCCGGGAAGAGGAGTTGAACCTCCACGCCATTTCTGGCACACGCACCTCAAGCGTGCCTGTCTACCATTCCAGCATCCCGGCTTGTTTGTTAATTATATCTAATGCTGTCATAATTTTCGAGCGTTTTCTTTGAAGGCAGGGAAGATTATCCTTATAATACACCCTTCCTAGGATCACTAAAGAGCTTCTTTTAGCATATCTTAAGTGAAAAATAGCTCTATGATTGGTAATCCTGCCTTCAACATTATAAAGCTTTTTTATTCGATCTTTTATCCAATCCAGATGCTTTTTACTTGCTGACACAAATACTGTATAAAACATAAAACTATTTTTCCATCTAGGATCAAAATATGAATAGGTGCACCCATCTCCGTCTAAATGACCCCTTAAAAAATCTGCAAAATATCTATCAGGTATCTCCAAACTTCCTAAAGTCTTTGTTTTGTTTGGTGTCAATCCAATTGTCTGCAAAAACCTATACAGCACGACATTTCCAAATTGTATTTGAAAATATTTGCCATACGGATTGTATGAACTTCGTTTTAAGCCTATTTTGTTATTAAGACCTAAAATTTGGGCAAAAGTCCTGATCTGATCAATATGAACCCGTTTCAAAACTCCATTTGACTATTAATTAAGGCAGTGGTAGCCTCCATATTCACTAAAACAAGGAGGTGATTACCACTGCCCAAAGTGTATTTTACAGATGTCTTGACTGATGAGCAACTGGAATTTGTAGCCA
>JACPEY010000058.1 GCA_016183245.1 Candidatus Daviesbacteria bacterium | reverse complement strand
TTAAAATAATTATAGGAACAAAACCCCTCTGATTCATTACTTAATAATTATCTGATCAAATTTTAGTAAAAGCAAGATATGAGATTTTCTTAATGACTGATCCAGTTTTTAATACAGTACCTCCATGTCTTCTTTGAAAGTAGGAATGGACAAGTCCAGAATCAACATTTTATATTTCCAGTCACAACTAAGTCTTCTTTAATTCCTTCTGAGCTTACAGTTAATTAAGATCATCAACAACGTCGTCATGCATAGGGTTATCGTTAATAAAGAATTGTATATTGACAACAATATACAAAAATGCTATTTTCTTTTTATGGAAAAACAAGAAGTAATTAATCATTTAAGAAGAATTGCCTCCAAACTTGGAAATAAGGAATATATAACCTTAAAAGATGTTCGATCAGTACCTAAACTTGATTATTATATTCACTTTCACTTTAGAGGAATGGGGAATGCATTACGGGCGGCTCATCTGCCATCTTCAAAGCTAGCGTCAAGCATGAGCATCAAAAGTGAAGACCTTTTAATTTACCTAAGGGATCTAAAAGATGAGCTAAAGCACAATCCAACTGTTTATGACATCATAGATGATAAGGAAATATATAAAAAATACTCGGAGAATAAATTCAGCTGGTCTATATTTAAATCAAGATTTAACGGTTTAAGGAAAGCTATAGAGCAGATGGAACTTGTGGGTGTAAAAGATATCAAAAATGACACAACAAATGTAACTAAACAAGCTGAAAAAGATGATACAGGATCCTTTGAACATAAAAATAGATATTTTGGAAAAGCAGCAGAGCTACATGTAACAGCTGAATTAATATATCGTGGATTTCAAGCCACAAACATACCAATTGATGTAGGATTGGATATTCTTGCTTTTAAAAATAACAAAACCTTTTACTTTCAGGTAAAACATAAGGATTTAAGTGGTAGTGCACCAATAAAGCTTACAAAAAGCTCATTTGATAAAAGTGGTGGTGGGGATGTTTATTTTATCTTTGTACTATTATCTGATATCAAAAGGGAATTCTTAATCATTCCTTTTCATATAGTTAATGACTGGATTAGGGATGGTTTAGCGGAAGAAAAAGATAATGATTATCTTATATTTATTAAAAAGGTTGGTGACGACTATAAACTTAAAGATAGAGAACTAAATCATAAATATCTTGATAAATGGGAGAATATTAGATGAAAAAAGAGAACTCCAAAATTTATGCTTTTATAGATAGCCAGAATTTAAATTTAGGGACAAGTAAAGATATTTTTCATGGGAAGAAGCTTATTTATAAAGGCTGGAAACTGGATTTTAAAAAATTCAGGATATATTTAACTGATAAATTTCATGTGGATGAAGCATTTTTATGTATAGGATATATCAAACAAAATGAAAGTTTATATAAAAAACTCAGAGCAGACGGGTATAAACTGATTTTTAAACCTACTGTAAAAGACCATCAAGGTAAATCAAAAGGAAACGTTGATGCGGAATTAGTCCTGCATGCAGCCGCAATAGAATTTCCTCAATACGATAAAGCAGTTATTGTATCTGGTGATGGCGATTTTTATTGTCTACATGAGTATTTGGAGAAGAATCATAAACTGCTTAGAATCATCATTCCTAACTCAAAGTCAGAATCCTCCCTTCTGAAACGATTTCATCAATATAAGACATTCATTGAATTTGAAAAGAAGAAATTAGAAAGATGAGTATCAAAATGGGAGGCGTTGCATATAACACGCAGTCATATGTTCGTTTCTCCCTAGTGATAGATGTAGCATAGCATAAAAGGAGATAAAATTCAATATCCATGAATACGAAGAAAGGTTGGGTTTTGTTCTGAAAGTAGGAATAGTTGGATTACCAAATGTGGGGAAGAGTACCCTCTTTAATGCCCTTTTAAAAAAGAGGGTGGCTTTGAGTGCCAATTATCCTTTTGCAACCATTGAGCCAAATGTGGGGGTGGTGGCTGTTCCGGACTTACGTCTGGAAGTGCTAAGTGAACTCGTGCAAAGGGAAGAGTTAATGAATGACAAACCACCAATTGTACCGGCAGTTGTAGAGTTTGTAGATATTGCAGGGTTGGTGAAAGGTGCTTCAACCGGGGCAGGGTTGGGTAACCAATTTTTGTCCCATATCCGGGAAGTGGATGCGATTGTCCATGTTTTGCGGGATTTTGCCGATCCAAATGTAATTAGGGAAGGCAGTATTAGCCCTGATGAAGATAAATTAACTATTGAAACAGAATTAGGTCTGGCTGATTTGCAGACTTTAGAAAAAATTCAAAATTCAAAGTTCAAAATTCAAAATGAGAATTCAAAATTCAAAATTTCAGCAATAGAAAAAATTATGGCTGTTTTAAACGCAGGACAGAGGGCAAGTTCTGTAGTTTTGACAGATGATGAGAAAAAAACTGTTAAAGAGTTATCCTTGTTGACTTTAAAGCCTATCTTATATGTGTACAATGTTTCAGAAGAAAATTATGCTCAGCGGGTTAAGCAGTCTGTCATTCTGGTAAGCGAAGCCACGCCAAAGGCGGGCGAAGCGCATCCAGAATCTAATAAAGAAAGATCCTGGACAAGCCAGGATGACAAGGCAGTCGACAGCCGGGAAAAAGGAAGTAAGGGCCTGGACCCTTCGGGCAGGTGAAACTGCCCTCAGGGCAAGCGGCGTGATCCATACGGATTTTATGAAAGGTTTTATCAGGGCGCAAGTTATTGAATATGAAAAATTAATAGAAGCTGGTTCATATAAGGCTGCAAAAGATAAAGGCTGGATCAGGACTGAAGGGAAGGATTATGAAGTTTCCGATGGGGATGTGGTAGAATTCCTGATTTCTAGTTAACCTAATTTCTAAATCACTTTAAAGATTGGGTAAATTTTCTTAATTGTCTCTCAATAAAATTTAAACTGGGATAAGAAAGTCCTGTTCCCAAAGCTTCCCAAACCATTCCTCTGGTTGCCTCAACGGCCTGAACAATATTTCCTTGTTGTAGAGCTTCTGAAGTTCTAACGTCAGCATAAAGAAATAACCCTCCAAATAAGATAGGAAACATATATTTACTAATTTTTACTAGATCAGCACCAACTTCACTACTTATCCTGAGCATCTCTTTGGAATTCTCTGTTCTCATATATGGGAGAATAATAGTAAAAAGGCACCCTGGTGTCAAATAATTTCATAATAGACTCCTTTAGTAGTACCCCTTTTTCTAATTAAACCCTGATCTTGCAGCTTTTTAAGGTCATACCTTAAAGTACGTTCGTTTACTGCCAAAAACCTTCTTCTTAAAGTACCAAAATTAATTAAATTATGGTCTTTGATGATGTTAAAAATTTCAGCCCTTCTGGGAAGCAAAAGATCTTCAATATCTAATTTTTGTTTTTCCAGGACCAGCTTTTTAGTTTCTTCCGCAGTTTCTGCAATCGCCTCAAGCATAAATTCCAGGTAATCTGTGACATCCTTTTCCGGTTCGTTTAGAGCCTGATAATATTCACTTCTGTGACTGTCCAGATATTCCTCTAAAGGAACCAGCCCTTTCATGCCATAGTTACCTTTGACTAAAACTGCCTGCAGTAACAGCCTGCCCACCCGGCCGTTTCCGTCCAAAAAAGGATGGATTTTTTCAAAAATATAGTGGGCTAAACATGCTCTGATAGGAACAAATGGTTCTTTAGCAGAGTTGATAAATTTACTGAGCCTTTCTACCAAAGGAATAATTTGGCCGGGTCTCGGAGGGAGATAAATGGCAATCCCTGCTGAGTTAAAAATTGCTTCCATATTGGTTCTGAATTTACCCAAATCCTGTTTTTCTGTAATTCCCAAAAGAACCATTCTGTGCAGTTCTAAGATATCTTTAAGGGTTAAATCTTTAAATTTTCTTTGATGGATCCAGTTTAAGGCTTTTAGGATATTGTATACCTCAGCTTTTCTTTGATCCCTGGAGGGATTTTTTAATACCTCTTCCAAAGTCAAAGGGTTTCCCTCTATTCTGGCAGAAAAAAGAGAGCTTTTTAAGGTTGACTGCCTTCTGATGTTCATCTCCACCTCAGGCGGGATATTGACTGAACTGATTACCTCTTTTGAAGCTTCAATTGATTGCAAAAGTTGGGAAATCTTAGGAGTTAAGATGTACTTAGCAGGAATAAGCATAATTTTCCTAATCCTTCGACTACTTCGACTGCGCTCAGTACAAGTTCGCTCAGGATAATAAAGTCATATTACCAAATATTTCCTAATATTGCCAGATGTTACCAGATATTGCCGGAAAATTAAGTTAGACTAGCTGGTTGGATCTCTTTGCTATGGGGTGTGCTATAATCATGAGCCATGGTTGAGCTTGGAGCTAGAGTAGATCAAACAAATGGTGTCTTACCTGTTTTTAAATCAATTGCTGTGATAGGAGCGGCCGGGCAAACTGGAGAATTTTTTACCAAAACGCTTTTTCCGGTTGTACTTGCGATTGAAGCAGTAGTCAGGGAGCATAGGTGGAAAAAAGAAGCTGACTATCCAACAGTCAGATTTCATGACAGTATTAGTCAGATGATGGGAGAAGACCCGGAAATGGTCATCCTTGCTACCACAAATCCAATTGAAAAACCATTCAAGGAGATTGTTGAGGGTGTAAAAAAACCAACCACTTTAATCTTGTCACAAAATGGAGTGGGAGTAGTTGAAGCGGCAGAAAAAATATTAGAGGGTACAGCAGCTGCGCCACTTACCCTAATTCGTGCCAGTTTATTTACCAATGTCGGCCGCGATCAGGTAGGTAATGTAATTTATAACGCAGAGAAAAAAAGAATTGCTTTGGCTGCGGTTGGTCGGAGAAAGGTTACTGAAGAAGACAGAACTAAAAGTGATAAAAATGGAGAAAGTAAGGACAGGAAAAAGAAAATCAGTGAAGAAATTAAAGTTGAAAGAGAGGAAATTAGCCGTGAAGATAAGGTAAATCTATTAAAAGTTCGGGATATGTTTGAGCAGGCGGGGTATGAGGTAATAATTTGTGATGATTTTCACTCAATGGAATATACTAAATTGTTAGTTAACTTGCTTGGTTCAACTTCTACCGTGACTGGTTTAGCGCCAAGTAAAGCTTTTTCCGATCCAGAAGTTATTTTTTGGGAGCTTCGCGGGTTAAGGGATCGATTAAAAATATTTAAAGCTGCCGGGATTGAGGTGGATAGTAGGCTTTGGAACGTGAGAGCGCTGGAAATGGCAGCTAAGTTGCCGGTATCACTTCTTAGAGCGGCTAAAGATCTAATAGCTAGGAAAATAGCTAGCGAAAGGAATGATCAATTGCCTTCAGCAGCCAGACAAGTCAAGCGGGGAGAAAAGGCGGAAGAGGCTACTAATTATTATCATAAACCAATTATTGATTTAGGCAGAGAGTGTGGAATAGAAAGTCCGGTAGATGAGACGATTTGGGAAATAATTACCAGGCACCAAAGAGCAAACAATAATTTCAAGTTAAATGAGTTACAGTCAGACGAAAGAAAAAAAGTTTTTTCAGAAATTTATGAGTTAGAAACAAAAGAGGTATTTATCAATGATTTTGCTCCTTTAAAGTGGTTAACTAAAGTTATGTTTCGTGCTCTTGTTACAAATTTTACCGCGAAGGGTACAGCTAACTTAAAGTTGATTGAGGAAACTTTAAAAAGAGGTAAGAGCGCTCAAGTCGATCCCGAACATCGGAGTCATTCTGACCACGGAATAGTAATGGAAGCAATAGGAAGATTTTTCTCAGAAACAGGACAGAGATTTCCAGTTTATATTGTGGCTAATACAAAGTTTGATAGTGAAGGATTATCAGGTTTTCTAAGTCGATCGTATCCTCGCGTCATAGTTCAGACGCTAAATGAAAGAACTAGCGAGGAAGAGAGATGGAAAGCACAAATTATTAATAGAAGATCTGCCAGAATAACCGATAATCTTTTAGAGAATCCTTGTATATTTATTGTCTATTTGGAAGGGAGCAGGAGTAAAATATTTAATCAGGAGGGCAAAGTGCAAATGCAAGAACCAGCAGCTGGCAGCTCAGCATGGTTAGCAGATTCTAGATTTGATTTGTTCGTACCTGCTGCCATTAGAGGGACGGAGAAAATTTGGCCTCGGGGCAAGGGGTTTTTAAGCCTTAGGCGTGGGGATGTAGCTATAGAGTTTTGTAATCCTTTTACAAATGCTGGTATAAAAGAATTGGGAGCTGGAATGTCTTTTAGAAAGAGAAACGACAGAGGATTATCGGGTATAGTTTTGAGCACCATAGCAGCAAGACTTCCTGAAGACGAGAGAGGGATTTATGCAGATAGATAAAGAAGCAAAACAAGATTATTTGCCCGCAGAGATAAACGGGAAAAGAAAGCCTATTTTAAGGGAAAGATATCCTGATAATCGTATTCATATGTTTGGAAGGGTAGCGCTGTCAGCGTGGATGTTTTTATACCACATCGGTTCTCTTCCAGTAAGCTCTTTTCTATCTATTTTCATAAGATAGAAATTATATCAAAACAAGTCAATTTCCTTGTAAGACATTAGTTTCTCCCAGAGATTTTGTCATCTTGACCCGCCTCCCAGCCGGAGGCAGTGAGGGCGGGGAAAGATCCCTAGATTAATCTTGAGATTCCTCACTACGCCTGCCTGTCCTGCCCTGCCGGCAGGCGGCAGGCAGGTTCGGAATGACAATTTACTGGGAAACTCTGAATAGTTACATTTCCTTCTATTGAATTATTCACATCTTCCTAGTACAATTACACAAATATGAATTCATATTATTTGACTTTAGTTTTAAAACCTGAGATGGGAGAAAAAGAGAGAAAAGATCTTTTGGATTTAGTTACCAAAAAATTAGTGGGGGAAGAAGGCAAGGTTGAGAAAGAAGACCTTTGGGGAAAACGGCCTTTGGCTTACCCTATCAAAAGACAAACAGCCGGTTTTTTTGCCCATTTTCAAATTCAGGCTGAGACAAAGAATGCAAAAGGTCTTGACAAAAGTCTGGATTTGGAAGAAGATGTTCTCCGTTATCTGTTAATTAAAAGATAACGGAAATTGACAATTTGAGTGAAATCTTAAAACTCAAATTGTCATCCTGAGGGCGAAGCCCGAAGGATCTCTCAACTAGTTTGAGTCACACATCCGTGGGAGATTCTTCGCTAATCGCTCAGAATGACAATAGAGGAATATGGCATCTAGATCCTGGAATAGAGTTGAACTGATAGGTAATTTAACGCGCGACCCCGAACTTCGATATACCCCGAGTGGTGCAGCTGTTTGTACCTTTGGTTTGGCCACCAACCGCACTTATGTTTCAGAAGGCGAAAAAAAAGAAGAAGTAGACTTTCACAGGCTGGTTGCCTGGAATAAACTGGCAGAACTTTGTAACCAGCTTTTGAAAAAGGGTATGAAGGTGTTTATTTCCGGAAGACTACAAACTAGATCATGGGAAGGACAGGATGGTGTTCAAAGGCAAACAACAGAAATTGTGATAGAGGATATGATAATTCTTACTCCAAGGGGCAATGGAGGTTATGGGGCTGTACCTGAAGATATGGAGCATGTTAAAGCAGAAGAGCCAAAGGCAAAAGAGGAAAATGAAGAAGTAGTAAAGGTGGAAGAAATAAAAAAAGAAGAAAAGGATGAACATAAAGAAAAAGAAGAACCGGAAGGAAAAGCTCCTCAGGAAGAAGTCAAAGACGATCTTCCATTCTGATAAAATTTAAGGTATAATCCTCAAAATATGGCTGAGAAAAAGATAACCAGAAAAGTAATTTCAAAAGGTGTTGCTGTAAAGAAAACAGAAGAAACCGAACAACCGGCTGATTTACAAAAAACAACTGAAGAAGGTAAGCCCAAAAAGGCTTGCTTTTTTTGCCAAAGCAAAACAGACCCTTCTTACACAGACGTTGCAGTTTTGCGCCGTTTTCTCTCAGATCGGGCAAAGATTGTCTCGCGCGCAAAAAATAGTCTTTGCAGTAAGCATCAAAGAGGAGCCGGCAGGCAAATAAAGTATGCCAGGCACTTGGCTCTTCTTCCTTTTACCCCCAGGGTTTAGTACTATAAAAGAGTGGGATTATTTGAAAGTTTCGATAATCTGGATAAAATTTCTGCCGAAGCTATAGCTTCGTGGCTAAAACCTGTGCCTTCCCTTGATTTTATAGATAACTATCTGGTAAACAGAATCTTATACCCTCAGACAATTCCGCAGACCGAACGTGATATGCAGCTGGATTTAGCAATACTCCGGGAGGCTGTAAAGCTCAATAGTCCAAAGAGCGGAGAAAGCCCTTTTTTAAATCCTGCCCTTAGAAAATTGCTGATTCCGGTGAAATTCCTCAACTTTGTTCCGGATCTTGCAAGTTTAACCTGGGCTTTTATTGATGCGCTTTTCCTGGGCCGGCATAAAAAAGACTGGTTTGATGACCTTTGGACGATAGTTGTAACAGATGATGTAGATGAGCTGGTTGGCTCGATTATACTTCCGCAATTTGAGGACGGCGGCAGTATGAAACTGAAATTAATGGATAAAAATTACGAGATAAAAAAGGGCAATTTGTCAGTAATCCCCTGTCCCAAAGCCAGATGTGAAATATCATATAAGCTTCAGGGAGGCAAGGTTTTAAATAAAGACGAAAATGCGGTTGAAGTTCACGGCGGGAAGCTGGGTCTGGTTATAGACGGGAGAGGAGTATGAAATATATAACTGAGGTAAAGCCGAGGGTAGAAAAAAATGTTATAACCCGGGTCAAAAGGATCCTGCGGGGAGGAAAGGGCAGGTTTAATGTAAAAGCAGGCCAGGAAGTCGGGCCGGCTGACATTATAGGTAATGCAGAAATTTCTTCAGGTTTCAGGATATTAAATTTGTCTTCTCTGCTTTCTGTCTCTCCGAAAGACGCAGGAAAATATCTTAAAAGAGAAATCGGCCAAAGGATTTATAAAGGCGAGCTGCTGGCTTTTAAAAAGGAGTGGTTTTTTGCAGGAAAAAAGGTGATAACAGCTCCGACTGACGGTGTGCTGGATTCTTTGGATAACCAGACAGGGGAGCTCAGGATCTCTTTTTTGCCGAAAAAAGCTGATTTGCCAGCCGGTGTTTTCGGGGTAGTGGAAGTCGTTGATCAGGAACGGGGACAGGTGGTTATCAGGACCGAGGTAAGTCGTGTGCACGGTATGTTTGGATCCGGCAGGTCCCGTGACGGGTTCCTGCATATTTTAGGTAAAAAAGATGATTTAATTTCCAGGACTTTTCTTAAGGGAGGCTATGAGGGACAAGTTTTGGTCGGAGGCAGTCTAATTTATAAAGATGCCATATCTGTTGCAATTTCAGCAGGGGCAAGCGGCATTATTACAGGAGGGATTAATGCTTCTGATTACAGGGGGATGAGCGGGCCTTTGGTTTTCCCCAGAAAATTAGAGAATGATATAGGCATTTCAATTGTGGTTTGCGAAGGTTTTGGTTTAGTCCCTATAGGCGGTGATATTTTTGAACTTTTGTCTGAATATGAAGGAAAGTTTGTTTTTATTGATGGTAACAAAGCTTTAATTAACCTTCCTTCATATTCTTCATCCAGCATAATTCGGGTGAGGAGTACGAGGCTGCCCGAACTGCAGAATAATGAATTGCCGGAAGAAACAAAATATACAGAAAGGCTTGCGGAGTTAGAAATTGGCATGAAGGTTAGGATAGTGGGAAGTTCTTATCTGGGAGAACAAGGAAAGCTTGTGGCAATCGATAACACTCAAACACTGTTGCCTTCCAAAATTAAAGCCTGCCTGGTAACAGTTGAAACCAAAAGAAGGAAAATCCAGGTACCGGTTGCGAATCTTCAAATAATATTGTAAAGTCTACTACATCCGAAAGGGTAATATGAAAGACCTCTTCAAGCATATTAGTGCCAGGATATTATTAATTGCGATACTCTCCTTTTTAATAGGTTGGCAGTTAGGTCACCGTGATTTACAAATCAAGCTTTCAGGTTACAGGCCCTCAATTTCTATAATCAGCAAAGAGCTGCCTAAAAACATTAATGTAGATTTTAAGTTATTTTGGGATACCTGGGATCTTTTATCGCGTTCATATCTTGATAAAAAAAACATTGACCCGAATAAGTTGTTTTACGGGGCTATTTCCGGCATGGTAGCTGCAGTTGGTGACCCTTACACTGTTTTTCTTCCGCCGGAACAGCAAAAATTCTCCAAGGAAGAGTTAAATGGTTCTTTTGAAGGAGTTGGTATTCAGTTAGGCTTTAATAAAGACAAAAGGTTGGTTGTTGTTGCGCCTTTGGAAGGTACGCCGGCCAAAAGAGCAGGAATAAAACCCCAGGATATGATTATTAAAATTGATGATAAAGAAACTACAAATATGACGCTGCCTGAAGCAGTAAATTTAATAAGAGGCCCGAAAGGCACACAAATAACCCTGAGTATTTTTCGAGAAGGGGAGCCGGAAACCCGGTCTTTGGCTTTGACTCGGGATGAAATTATAGTCAGAAGCGTTGAAGTTTCTTTTAAAGATACAAATTCAGAGAAAACAGTTGCGGTTATTAAGCTATCCAGGTTTGGAGAAAGGACTAAAGAGGAATGGGCTGAAGCAGTATCTGAGATTTTGGCTAAAAATCCATCAGGTTTAATTTTAGATCTTAGAAACAATCCGGGCGGGTTTTTAGACAGGGCAGTCTACATAGCTTCGGAGTTTTTGGAAGGCGGGGACGTGGTTTTGCAGGAAAATAGTGAAGGGGAGAAAACTGCCTTTAAAGTTACAAGGTCAGGACAACTGACTCAGATTCCCATGGATGTTTTAATTAATAAAGGATCGGCATCAGCTTCAGAAATTGTGGCAGGAGCAATACAGGATCGGAAAAGGGGTAAATTAGTGGGAGAAAAATCATTTGGCAAGGGGACTATTCAGGAGGCTCAGGATTTAGAAAGAGGGACAGGCATCCATATTACTGTGGCCAAGTGGTTGACTCCGGACGGCAGGTGGGTTAATGATTCCCAAGGGCTTGATCCGGATGTTAAAATTGATATGGATGAAGAAGATTCAACAAAAGACCCGCAACTGGATAAAGCAATTGAATTATTAGATTAATGGATTATCCGAAACCGCCTAAATTAAATTTAAGCGCAGTAGTTATAGCAATAGTGCTGGGTTTGGCAGGAGCCTTTTTATTCTATCAGGCTCAAGCTAAGGGTTTGGTTCCGGGGTTGAGTTTGCAGCTTCCAAAGCTTGAAAAAACCGAAACCAGAACTGTTGTTTCAGAAGAGAATGCGGTGATCTCTGTGGTAGAAAAAGTATCGCCTTCTGTTGTTGCAATTGGTGCTGCGCAGCGGGTTTTTAACCCTTTTGATCCTTTTTCCGTTCCGAGAAATCAGGATAGTACTATTGGGACAGGATTTGTGGTTTCAGATAAAGGGATTATTGTTACTAACAAACATGTTGTTTTAGATACAAATATCCGCTACTCGGTTGTGACCCGGGATGGCAAAAAGTTTGAAATTAAGAAAATTTACCGTGACCCGATAATTGATTTGGCTGTTGTGCAGGTAGAGGGTGAAAAATTGCAGGCTTTGGAGTTTGGGGATTCTTCTAAAATCAAGGTTGGACAGACGGTGATTGCAATCGGAAATGCTTTGGGAAGGTTTACCAATACTGTAACTACCGGAGTAGTTTCCGGCCTTGGCAGGAAAGTGGTGGCGGGCGATCCTTTTTCCGGTTCTGCAGAGTCTTTGGATGATTTAATTCAAACAGATGCAGCTATAAATCCCGGAAACTCAGGGGGGCCGCTTTTAAATTCTGCTGGGCAGGTAATAGGGGTAAATGTGGCTACTACGGAAGGAGCCCAAAATATCGGTTTTGCAGTACCGATAAATTCTGTTAAAAAAATAGTAGATGAATTTATTGAAAAAGGTTCTGTTTCCAGGCCTTTTCTGGGTATTAGTTACAGGTTTATCTCCAAGGATGTTGCTATTATGAATGAGGTTCCCCAGGGAGCTTATATTCAGGAGGTGGTAGCAGATTCTTCAGCAGATAAAGCCGGTATAGAGCAGGGAGATATTATTACAAAAATTGATGGAGAGAGCGTGGATTCGGAATCAAAAATCTCTCAGGCTATTGCCGGTAAAAAAATTGGTGATAATCTTAATTTAACTATCTGGAATGATGGTAAAGAAAGGCAGGTTACAGCTACTTTACAGGAATTACCTAATCAGTAAAATTTTATGAATAGGGAAAGAGATGATTTTGAAAAGTTCTTTGAACCATTCATGCATGCTTTAGAGCGTAAGATGGATTGGGGTAAAGCAGCGCATATAGGAGTAGAATGTTCTATTAGATTAATGAAAGTTAGAGGTAAGTTAGAATTTACTGCAGATGAGATGGCTGAGCAGTGTCCCTATGAGGTGGAGCCGTTTGAGCGAAATCTATCAGTGGCTGCAGAAGATTAATAGGATTCTCTGTAAATGAGCAAGATCCTTGTTAACTTTAATTCTTGCATCCGGGAAATATTTTAAAGCTTCTATTGCTGCCAGTTCTCCGTGAGTATAATCTATTTCACAAACAATTAGTTTAAGTTTTGAATCTCCACACCCGGTGTGTAGCTTCGAATCCACACCGGGTGTGGAAAGCTGTTTGATTTGCTGGAAGAGCTTGCGGTATAGTTTGAAGCCGTCTTCGCCGCCATCCAAAGCTATGTGCGGTTCAAAATCCTTGACTGATGAATCAAGATAAGGAATCCGGGCAGAAGGGATGTAGGGTAAATTGGTGACAACAATTAGGTTACAGGTTACGGGTTTCAGGTTACAGTCAACAGCAGAAAGCAGGTCGCTTTGGATAAATTTTATCCGGTTTTCTACACTGTGAAGTTTGGCATTTTGCTTAGCTACTTTAAGTGCTTTTTCCGATATATCAACTGCAATAATTTTTACCTGAGAAGTGTTTTTAGCAATGCTTATGGCTATATTTCCTGCTCCGGTTCCTACATCGACGACTAATATATCTTTTTTATTAATGCTTTTGATGCTATTTAGTACCTCATCAACCAGAAGTTCAGTTTCCGGACGGGGGATCAGCGTATCAGGGGTAACTTTAAACCTTAGTTTGTAGAATTCAACATAACCTTTAATATATTGTTTTGGTTGGTTGCTGTCATTGCGAGGAGCGAAGCGACGTGGCAATCTCATAATTAATCTTGAGATCCTTCCCCGCCCTCACTGCCTCCGGCTGAGAGGCGGGTCAGGATGACAGAGGAGTGTTGCTGTAAAGCCTTAATGATGTCATCTAAATTTCCTTCCAGTATCCTTTCCAAATTATGCCAGGATTTGTTAATTCGGTGGTCTGTGACCCTGTTTTGGGGGAAATTATAAGTCCTGATTTTTTCCGCTCTTTCACCAGTTCCTACCTGGGTAGCTCTTTGTTCATCTAGATTCCCGGCCTTTTCTTCCTGCTCCATTGTCCAAAGCTTTGAGCGGAGTAAACTCATGGCATTTTCCCTGTTTTGTAACTGGGATCTTTCTGTCTGGGCAGTAACTGTAATGCCGGTGGGGATGTGTTTCAATCTGACAGCTGTTGATACTTTATTAACATTTTGCCCTCCTGCTCCGCCGCTTCTGAAAGCTTCAAATTCTATATCAGAAGGATTAATAACAACTTGTGTATGACTGACTTGCGGAAGCACTGCTACGGTGGCTGTGGAAGTATGGATCCGGCCTCCGGATTCTGTTGTGGGTACTCTTTGTACTCTGTGTACTCCCGATTCAAACTTTAGATGATTGTATGAGTCTTTTCCGGTAATTTTGAGCACAATCTCTTTGACTTGCCCGAGTTTGCCTTCTGACCTGTCCAACTCTTCTATCTTCCAGCTTTTGTTTTGGGTAAATCTGGTATACATTCTAAGTAAATCGCCGGCAAAAAGCCCGGCCTCGTCACCTCCGGCAGCAGAGCGGATTTCTAAAATCGCCACATTCGGGTTTAGCCCTGATTCCGGATCTGTTTCACCGGAGTCGTTTTGTGTCCGGGCACCGGAAGCTGAAGACTCTAAGGCGTGTTTTTGTTCTTCCAGATCCTTAATCTCATCTTTTGCCAGCTGGGCCATTTCCGGATCCTCGAGTAAAGGCTTGATATCTTCTATCTGCCGGCTCAATTCATCTATTTGTTGTTTTAGGTAATCATTGTTCATAGTTTAATTATTATAACGGTATGTTCTCGACTTCGCTCGAACAAAAATTATTCTTCGACCGAGCGTAGCGAGTGGAGAAGTACCTTATCTAGGAAGGGATTTGTTTGCGGGCCTGCATGAGTAGATCCTTGAGGGAAGGCCGTTCTTTCTTTTTGTCTTCAACTTTTGCTTTTCTGGCTTCCAAAATTCTTTTTCTTTCTTCCTGTTTAGTTTTGGAAGATTCAGTTTTCTTTATAAATCTGTCCACTTGACCTAAAGTATCAACAAATTTTTGCTGGCCTGTAAAAAGAGGATGACAGGCACTGCAAATGTCCACGCGGATTGAAGGCAGGGTAGAACCTGTCGTAAAAGTGTTACCGCAAGCGCAGCTGACTTTTGCCTCCGTAAACCATTGCGGATGAATATTTGCTTTCATATCAGTGCATAGTATAGCAGAATGAGTTCAAAATTCAAAGTGGTTTGAATTTATGTTATTCTGGAAATAATATGGGTAATGAAGCTGCGGTTTTGGAACATGTGGGTGCTGAAAAAAGAGAAGCTGTAAGGCCCCTTGAAAAAGTAGAAGCTCCTTTTAAATTAGAACCACCGCAGATTAGGGGATTTGACCGCCATAAAACTCCTTTGGAATTTCGACAAAAGCTTGGAATGTCGGAAGAAACTTCTATATCTTCTCAAGCAGATTTTCAAAGGAAAGAAAAACAGCTCAGGGATTATGTAATTGGACAAACAGCAAATATTGCTCGCGATCAGTTTCATAGCGGAAAGGTAACGTTGGATTATAAGAATGAAGAAATACAGAGACAACTAGCTGATCAGAGGTTGCCAACGAGACTTTGGCGCGAGTATATGAAAAAACGCCTTAGCTGGGCAGGGGTTAAGCAAAGCGGGGAGCTGTTACAGGTAATTGAGGCGAATATTCTGATATATAAGAGAAGGGATTTTAAACCAGAAGTTTTATCCCGTTTAGTGAAATCCCTAGATCAGAATGAGTCTGAGGCTATAAAAAAATTTAAATTGGCCATTCAGCGGGGACACCAACTTTATATTGTACCAAGAAGCTATGAGTTCCGAGATTATCCTGATGAACTTGCTGAAATGATTGCAGTTTTAGGTAATATGCAGGAAGAAACTTTTAAAAAAATTTACCACCAATTTGACGGGAGGACGCAGGTTCTATATGGTAATGACTCTTTCTGTAGTGGAATTGGCAAATCTGAACAGAATGGTTTGCTGCAGATAATGAAACAAGGAGGCTTAACTCTCAATCAGCAGGAAGCCTTCAACAAAGCTGTTATTTGGCAAATGTTTGCAGAGGTTTTGCCCTTTAGAAAAGAGCGTCCAAAGGGTAGTTACGATCATGGTGGTAATTATGAATATTGGTTAGAATACAATGATTTGCTTAATCCTGCAATTGGTCAACAACTGGAAAAATATTATCCCTATCTAGTTGATTGGGCTGCTACTAATGTCCTGCCAGAAAGGAAAGCGCAAGCTGCAGGTAAGTCGCCTTTATATGGAGAAAAATTAGCTTGCGGTGGTAGGGATTTTACCACAGGTATACGATACCTTGATTCCAGTGGTAAGCTACCTCAGCTTAATGCTTTAATTAATGCTGGTTGGGATTGTCGCGGTATCTACAAGGCGTTTGAGGGGATGGGTTATCATTTTGAAGATATTACTAAGCTGTATGGAGAAATAGAGAAAACATTTAGTCAAATTCTTTCCTTTCAGGCTGATCCGGAAAGAGTTGCCTGGGCCAAGGCTTTTGAAGAATATTATTACGGAACTAAGATTTTACATGCCGCAGCAGTGCCTTTTTATGAAGAATTATACAAAAATAAAGAAACTTTGGCTGATATTGCAATAATTTTAAATTCACTGCCTAAAACTGAGGGCTTCAAACCAGGAGATTTTTTAATATGGGAAAACGGTGAGGTAGGATTGAGCAAGGGAAAAATAATCAATTATGTGCAGGATTTAAGGTCAAAAGTAAACAGAGGAGAAATACCTGCTGTTCCTCTTCAATTTGCAACCGGATTTGTTTTGAATTTAATAGATCATTTAGAGCCTGCGAAACATGCGTCTAGCATATTGCCTGACCGATTACAATTCTATTCATATTTAGCTACTCATAGAGATGAAATTGCTGATGAAATGTTCGATGATGTCGGCGGTCTCGCGCCGAATGCTATGATGCTTAATAAACTTATTAGTGAGGGAGTACCGGTGGGAGATTGGTTGATGCAGGAATTTGTTTCGAAATGTCATAATCAGGATAAGTTGGATCCTTATTTGAAGCTTACCTATTTTCACCAACTGAAGCAAGATATTAGAGTGGCTGCCTTGGTTAATTTACCAGGAGAGTTTTTAGCTACGCTTTCAAAGGAGGATCAATCCAAATTAGCTTTTTTCAGAACCCTGCCAGAAAATTTGCAACAACAAATGGCTGCTTTGGGTCTTTTCGAGATCGCCTCTTTTATCAATAATGGCCGACCGACTGTTGCTTTTTTTGAAAATGCTTTACATATTGGTTTTTTCTCCCAAGCAAGATCTCTTTTTACTAATGAGGTAATTGCCGCCTTTACTCCCGAACAGCAGCAGTTTTGCAAGGCGTGTTTAAGTCTACCTTTGGAAGTAACGGGACTGATGAGACACAAGAATATAGCAGAGTATAAAAATTATTTTGCTGAGGGCGTACCAACTTCGGATCTGTTGCTGATGGTAGCAAAAAATGGCAATCAGGGGGAAATTGATAAATTATTGTCAGTTACAGATTTAAACGGTTATTCTGCTGACGAGCGGCTAGTTTGGGAGTTTTTCAAAAGTATTCCTTCCAGTTCGGCGATACGAAAGAATCTTTTGGATTGTATTTTGTCTTCACCGCTCAGCTTAGATAATTTTAATAAATTAAGGTTTGTAGTTGACGGAAAACCTACAGAAGTTTTCTTAGGGTATGCTACTCGACAAAATGAATCATCTTTGCCGATGATTCGTGAGGTGCTTGCTCTGATTGATATGGATAAATTGCCAGTGCAAGAAAGAGCTTTTTGGGAATTTTTTCTTAAAGTTGATCGTGAAAGAACTTATGCTATTCGGGATGCATTACTTGTAGATAAGAACCGTTTCGCCGAATTTATTGAAAATGATCGGCCAACTTTGGCTTTTTTAAATGAAGCAGCAATGTTAGGTAATAATAGTAAAGATAATGCAAACAAACAAGTATTAATTGGCCAAATTTTAGCGCAAATTGATTGGGTAGAAATACCTGCAGCAGATCAAACTTTTTGGCGCTATTATTCACAAAATTCACAAAATGCTTCTGTAGCTGAATTTTTATTGAGAAATAGGGATCAGTTTATAGAGATGGTAGTAGATAATCAGGAAACACCACTTTTTTATCAAAAATTAATGCAGGAAGTACCATATGCAATGCTTGATTTACCTAAGAGAAGACCTGATTTAACACCTAGACAATACCAAAATTTCTGGCGGATGGGATTAGGTAAGGAAGTATTTGATAGATTTTTAGCAGTTTTACCAAAATCTACTGACGAAGCGCGTAATGCTTTTAGTGGAAATGATTTTGATAGAACTTCCAAATTTATCACTTATCTAAAAAGTTATTTACCAAAAGATCAATTTCGTTTAGATCCACTCGAATTTGCAATAGCCACGGATTATATTCATAACTTTGGTTTAGCTAGAAATGAAACTATCTACCGATATTATCGCTGGTTATACCTTTTTGAGCATCAGAAAATTGCGGATTTACCGGAAGAGATGAAGAATTTGAGACTTACTTCTACTGCGGAGATGGTGCAAAGGCTATCTGAGATAAAAAAAATGGTTTTCGGAGAAGAACAATTAACAAGCCCAGAGCAATTGCGTAATCTAACCCCTTTTCAAATACAAATGTTAGCCAATGTGACCGGATTTGATACTGCTCGTTTTGGATCTGGAACCACAGAAAGTCTAACAAGCAAAATTAGCGAATTTGCTGTTGGGTTAGAAAGAGGAACAATTCCTTCTCTTCCTAGGGGATACGGAACCGAAACCGTCACGGCATCTAGTGTAATGATAGAGTTTAACGCAGAAGCGGTTCAGGGTGACTACAATGTGTTAAGAAGAGAAATTCTGGAGTGTATTGATCAACCTCATTCGGTAGATCAACTAAAGACGTCTGTAAAAGCAGTTATTGATAGGCGAGCCGATATTATCCGTAAAGCTCTTGGCCGAATGAATAACGAGAAAGCCGTAGCTGCTATGTCGAGACAAATGACCGACCTTCATTCTTATTTAGAGCACCTTGATAAAGTTTCTGATCTAGACTCGTTAACTTTGGCCCTGCTGAACATGAATTTCAGTAATGAAGACCGCAGCGGAGGAGAAGGTTTTGCTGGAATAGATTCGGTAATGAGAAGAATCATTTTATCCAAGCTGTATCAACGAGACAACAGGTCTCCCGAGTTTTTGGAAAATGTCAGAATCAAATTATCCCAAGAAGGTGTTACTGCTGAAGGAATCAATGAAATTGTTTTAACAGTTGATGAAATGATTAAAAACCACGTTTTAAGTTTGGATCAAAGTGGTCAGGAAAAATATTGGCGGCCGGAAATTGTGGAGACAATCATCAAAAATGACGGCTTAAGAAAAAATTTTCGTAGAATTACAGAGCGGTTTAATCCGCACGCAGAGAAATTAAGGCAGGAACAAGCCCGTTTTATCAAAACCCAGACAGGGCAGGTTGCTGAAGTTAAGATTATTCCGGACCGTGGGCTGGTGGGTGAAATGGCAGGTTATTTGGCTGATGTTTGTTATACCCGAGTGCCTAATTTGCTGCAAACATATTCGGGATCAGAATCCCGACATCCATTGGTTATACCGTACAAGTTTATTACCGGTTTAGAAAGTGGTGATTCCAGATTCGTAGGTTCAGTATTGATTTTTGAGGTGCAAACCGCCAAAGGAGAAGAAGCTTTATTGGTGAGAGCTTTGGATATTCCGAAGGAGGGAGAAATTGATATTAGTAAATTTACAGAAAGCTTATTGGATAAATTTGCTGATGTAGCGGAAATAAGAGGAAAAAAGAAAGTGTTGGTGGCGGGAACAGCCGGAACCATTTCCAATTATTCTTCTATTACCAGCTATGTTATTAATAATTATGTGCATGATAAAGAACCAGAGCCGGTAAGCCCAGACTTTGATTTTAATGGTTACAATATTACTAACAAGATTTACACAGCTAGAATAATTCACTAGAAAATTACACTCTATGTGCCTTGTGATGTCTATGATGAGCCTCTTTGGCCAGTGTTCCTAAATATGCTCCTGCTGCAATCAGAATGCCCCCTATCAAAAACTGGTTTGATATTTTTTCACCCAAAAGCGTCACAGCCAGGGTAGTAGCTATAAATGGTTCAATGTACTGGAAAAGATCGGCAACGATGATTGATGTTTTGGATAATCCCCATTCAAAAAGAAAATAAGCTGAAATTGATGAAAGAAGCGTCATAAATATCAGTCCTAGGATACCCAGAATTGTTACCTGGTTCATCCAGCCTGGGTTCTGAATATACTCCAGGCTAGCCGGGATAAAAAAAGCAACAGTCCCTACTAAAAATGCAATTGCTGTTATAACCAGGGATGAATACTTGTTTAATATCTTTTTGGAAATAGTGGCACCTAAAACCCAGGAAATTGAGGCTAAAACTATTAAAATATTGCCTGTCAGTATTTCGGGGGAAACCGTGCCGGTAATAATTTGAGGAAGGCCTACTATAACTAATGCCCCTATAAATCCTAAGGCTACCCCTAAGAGGTTATAAAGGAAAACTTTTTCTTTTAAAAACCACCAGCCTAAAAGTACAGATAAAGATGGGATTAGTAAAGTTAAAAATGAAGCATCAATAGCAGTTGTTCTTTTAATTCCTTCAAAGAAAAAAGTGATATTTAAAACAATAATCAGGACTCCAATGGCAATGAGTTTTGGGAAGTCTTTTTTTTCGATTTTGACTTTTTTTGTTTCAGCAATGAAAAAAGGAGCCAGAAGTAAAGAGGCTAAAGCGAAACGGAGCAGCGCCAGGGTCATAGGCGGAAATTCCTGCAAAGTAATTTTTGCAACAACAAAATTTGAGCCCCAGAAAAGATGGGCAAGTATTAAGGCTAAATATGGTATGGGTTTTTTGAAAATTTGAGATGACATACTTTTTGTCATTGCGAGGAACGAGCGTAGCGAGTGACGCGGCAATCTTCCGCCTCAATCAGCTTCTTGAGTTGGAAGACCTTACTTCGTTCGGAATGACATATTATTATGATGTCAGTTTAGATGCAAGTTCGTCAAGAGGAAAGGTTTCCTGGGTTTTACTTTCCAGGTCTTTTAAAGTAGTGGTTCCTTTGGAAGCTTCATCAGGACCTATGATAACAGCGTATGGGATGCCTTTTTGGTCAGCGTACTTTAATTGTTTATCCAGTTTAGCTTCAGGATCCAGCCAGAGTTCGCAATTTATATTGTTCGAGCGCAAGAGGGAAGTTGCCTTAATAGATTCTGATTCTAATTCTTTTGAAAATACTGTTACCAGGACTTTGGTGGTAGTTAAATTAGCGGGAAATAGCTTTAATTGGTCCATGGCTTCCATAATCCTGTCAAATCCAAAAGCCACACCTACTGCCGGGATATCTTTCCCGGCAAACATGCCGATTAGTTTATCGTAACGGCCGCCACCGGCAACGGATCCGGCACTATATTCTTCAACTTCAACTTCAAAGATTAAGCCAGTGTAATAATCCAAGCCCCTGGCTAAACTGGGGGAAAATTCATATTGGCCTTCAGGAATACCTATATTGGACAAAAGCTCAAAAATTTCCTGAATTCTTTGAGTGGGCTGCAAACCTTCAATGGTTTGTAAAGCATAGGTAGCTTTTTCAGAAGATAGGCCTTTTTTGATCATCTCGTCCAAAACTGCTTCCCGGCCTACTTTTTTAAGTTTATCCATGGCCCGTAAAATTGTCTGCATACTCCCGTCACTAAAAACACCCTGTTTGATCATATTGGAAAAAATCTCCCGGTCATTAATTATAATTTTGTAATTTATAAAGCCCAGTTGTTCTAAAGATTTGGCTACAGTAGCAATGACTTCTGCATCAGACAAGGGAGAGGATAAACCAACAGTATCAATATCACACTGCAGAAATTCCCTAAACCGCCCCTTTTGGGTATTTTCAGCCCGCCACACAGGTTGAATTTGATATCTTTTAAATGGAACGGGTAACTGATTCTGGTACTGAGCCGCCACGCGGGCTAGGGGGACAGTCTGGTCGTATCTTAAAGCCACTTTGCGGCCGCCGTTGTCAGTAAAACGGTACATTAATTTATCGCCTTCTTCGCCGTATTTGCCCAAAAGTACTTCTTCGTACTCCAAAGCAGGAGTTTCCAAAGGCTCAAAACCAAAAGACTCAAAAACGCCTTTTAGTTTATTTATTACATACTGCCGCTTCCTGGCTTCTGCAGGCAGGAAGTCTCGAAATCCTTTTAAAGTTTTTGGTTCTATATTTTTCATAATCATCTTTAAAAAACTTTATCCTGAGCAAAGTCGAAGGATAATGTTTGTGCTTTAATTTGTGCCATATTTTCCTTTCTTTAATTATACAGATTATTGCGTTAGCAACAAACTTGTTTATCCTTTCTGCTTTAATGAGGACGATCTCCGCCGGGCCAGCTCTTTCTCGACATCCTCAAGCGTGATTTTATATCCTGAGAGTAATACCAGAATGTGAAATATTAAATCCGCAACTTCAGAGATTAGCCTATTTCTACTCTCATTTTTGGCAGCGATTACGACCTCAATCGATTCTTCACCCACTTTTTGGATAATCCGGTCTTTTCCTTCTCTGAATAACGAAGCCACGTAGGAATTATCAGGCATCTTTTGCCTGCGGTCTTCAATAATTTCATAGAGTTCTTCCAAATTCATAGATCCTCCTTTTTAATTTGTTGAAAAAAACAACTTTTTCTGCCTGTATGACAGACATTTTTTCCAATCAACGCTATTTTTATAAGGATAGTGTCATTATCGCAATCTTTAAAGATTTCTTTGACATGTAATTTATTTCCTGATTCCTCACCTTTCAACCAAAGTTTTTTTCTTGTTCTGCTCCAAAAATAGACTAATCCGGTATCGAGTGTTTTTTGCAGGGCTTCATCATTCATATAGCCAAGCATCAAGACATCTCCAGTTTTATAATCCTGGATAACAACAGGCACTAACCCCTGTCCTTTTTCAAAATCAATGTCGGTAAATCTCATACTAGTTCCTTATAGCAATTTTTTTCGATCTTAAGTATTTCTTTAAGTTTCGGATTTCTAATTTTCTGGAGTGAAATAAAGAAGCTGCCAATGCAGCATCAGCTTTTCCTTCAGTGAAGACTTCTAAAAAATCCTTCATTGTTCCGGCTCCTCCCGAAGCTATGACGGGAATATTGACGACGCTTGAAATTTTTTCTACCAGCTCGTTGTCGTATCCATTTTGCGTGCCGTCTCTGTCCATACTTGTTAATAGAATTTCTCCTGCACCGGCTTTGGCGGCTTTTTCCGCCCAATCCAATGCATCTAAATTTGTTGATGTCCTTCCTCCGTTTACAAAAACCTCCCAGCTATTATCTATCTTTTTTGCATCAATTGCCAATACTATACATTGACTTCCGAATGTTTTGGCTGCTTCCGTGATAAGTTTTGGATTATTAACTGCCTGAGTATTAATAGAGACTTTATCCGCTCCTGCTAAAAGAATATTTTTGATATCATTAATCGATTTAATACCTCCTCCAACAGTAAATGGTATGAATATTTGTTTTGCAACTTCATGGACGATATCAAGCATGATACTTCTATTTTCAAATGAAGCAGTTATATCCAAAAGTACTAATTCATCTGCTCCTTCGCTATTATAAAATTTCGCTAATTCTACAGGGTTACCAGCGTCTTTGATGTTTACAAAATTAATGCCTTTTACAACTCTGCCGTTATCTACATCTAAGCAGGGGATAATGCGTTTAGCCAGCATTTATTGCCTCCTTTAAAATTATGCGGTTTTCATAAAGGGCTTTACCAATGATTACTCCTTCAATGCCGATGGATTTTAATTTCTGGATATCATCAATACTGGAAATGCCTCCGCCAACTAGTATAGGCGAGGAAATGGTTTTTGCTAATTCGATAATCTCCTTATAATTCGGCTCAGTTAAAGTTCCATCTCTGATTACATCGGTATACATAAATTTTTCAACACCCTGTTTTTCAAATTCCTTTGCAGTTTCTATGCAATTTTTGCCTGTTTTTCCCAGCCATCCTTTCGTGACTAAATTTCCATTTTTAGTATCTAGCGCAACAATGATTCTGTGACCATATTTTTTTAACAATTTGAGCAGTAGGATTTTGTTTTCTAAGGCAATAGTTCCTAAAACAATTACGGGAACACCACTGCCCAACAAGATTTTTGCCGTTGCTTCATCTCTGATGCCGCCTCCTACCTGAATAGGTATACTGATTGCTTTAATAATTTTATTTATTGCGTTTAAGTTAGCCATAACACCCTTTTTGGCTCCGTCTAAATCAACAATATGCAGCGTTTTCGCACCCATCTGCTCCCATTTTTTTGCCATGTCGACAGGATTGTCGCAGTAAACTTTCTCGCTCTGAAAAATTCCCTGAGTCAGTCTGACGCATTTGCCATTTTTAATATCTATTGCCGGAATGATTAACATATTGCCTCATTAAAATTTTTTAACAATTGAAGCCCAAGATCCCCGCTTTTTTCAGGGTGAAATTGCATTCCGACGATATTTCCCTTTCTAATCACGCTGGCGAACCTTTCTCCGTACTCAGTTACGCCTACTACAATTGATTTATCACTGGGTTGGCAATAGTAACTGTTTACAAAATAAAAGAAAGTTGTGTTCGGAACGCCTTGGAATAGTTTTTGTTTGTCGGTAAGCATAACATTATTCCATCCAATTTGTGGTATTTTCCGCTCCTTTTTAAATTTCCTTACCATACCTTTGAATATTCCCAAACAGTCTACTTCGCCTTCTTCGCTTTTTTCAAACAAAAGCTGCATGCCGAGGCAAATGCCTAAAAGGGGTTTTTCTTCCTTTATTTCTCGCAGGATGATTTTATCCAAACCTTTCTTTTTTAGATTTCTCATTCCTTCTCCGGCTGCCCCGACTCCGGGTAAGATTAAGGCTTTTGCTTTTTTGATCATGTCAGGGCTGTCCGAAATTCTGCTTTTGATTCCAAGCTTATTCAGTGCATTTGTTATACTTGCGAGATTTCCAAGGCCGTAATCGATAATTACAATCATAGAACTTCCTTAGTTGAGGGGATACGATTTCCGGTCCTTTTATCTATGGTTACTGCCATACGGGTAGCCCTGGCAACTGTTTTGAAAATTGCTTCAATCTTGTGGTGTTCATTTTCTCCATATTCCACTTTAATAAATAAATTAACCTTGGCATTTTGGGCAAATGTATCCCAAAAGTGTTTTACCAATTCGGTAGGTAAATCTCCCACCTTTTCTCTCTTAAAGTTACACTCAAATCTAAAAGAGTACCTGCCGGCAAAATCTATCGCCGTAGTTGCCAAAGCTTCATCCATAGGCAAAATGAAAAAGCCATAACGATTTATGCCTCTCTTATCTCCTAAGGCTTTAGCAAAAGCTTCACCTAAAACAATTCCAATATCTTCAATTGTGTGATGTTCATCGATCCAGGTATCGCCTTTGGCTTTAACTGTTAAATCAAACAAGCCGCCTTTGGCGAACAGGTCCAGCATGTGATTTAGGAAGCCTACCGGAGTATTGATTTCTCTTTTTCCGGTACCGTCAATATTTAATGAAATCTTCACATTAGTTTCGTTTGTTTTTCGTTCTATTGTTGCTTTGCGCTTCATAAGATTCCTCCTTCTGTCAGTATCTGGTAAAAATCACCATTAGTTTGCATGGGAATATATTTAATGCCGATATTTTCAGCGAAAAGCCTATCAGTTGTTTTGTCACCGCAGAAAAAAGACTGTTCTTGATCAATCAGATTTTCCTTCAGGAATTTTTTAACTAGGCCGACTTTGGGTTTTCTGCAACTGCAGTTTTTGACTGGTAGGTGCGGGCAGATATAAATTTTTTTAAACTTAATACCGTTTTTCTCAAAGATACTGAGCATTTTGTTCTGCGGTGCCTGGAAATTAGGCCAGGGAAATGAGGCAGTACCCAAGCCGTTCTGGTTAGTCACCATGATAAGTTCATATCTTTTCTCAACTAGTGTTTTAAGGCCTGTAATCACCCCATCTAAAATCTTTAATTTCTTGATACTGTCAATTTGGAATGTATCCTGCGGCTCAAAAATTAAGGTTCCGTCCCTGTCTATAAATGCGTATTTTTTTGGTTGAGTTTTGCTTAATATTACGTTTTTGTAAACTTTGATAAACTGTTTCATCTGGTTAACTGTTCCAATGCTGATGCGGAGTGTTTTTTCTATGTTTGTCTTATTTTGAGGCCGTACTAAAATACCATTGTCTCTTAATATTTTTTCTTCTTGTTTTAGAAGTGGTTTATACAGCAGAAAGTTGCCGGCAGATTGATAGAAGGTTATGCCATTTTTGGTAAAAAACTCTTCAATCATGGGTTTTGCCTGATTCATAACTTCACTTGCATACTTGCGCATTTCTTTACGATCATCAAGCGCGGCAAGTGCAGCAGTAAAAGCCACCATATTTACATCATAAGGGCCGCGCATTTTCAAAAGTTCATTGATGTAGATTTTTGAAGCCACAATGTATCCTAGTCGAAGTGACGGCAGACCAAAAGCTTTTGACAGAGTACGGGTAATAATAATATTTGGATATTTTTTTATAAGTGAAATTACTGTAACTTTCGAAAATTCAAAATATGCTTCATCTACCAGGATAATGGCATTACGGGCTTTTTGTGCAATTTTTCTGACATCTTCAATTGGCGCTAATGTACCCGTAGGATTGTTAGGATTACAAATCACAATAAGTTTTACTGATTTATTGATCATTTTTAATAATTCTTCTAAAGGAAATAATAAACTCCCTTTTTTGTACAAAGGGCGCAGTATTTTATTCCCGATTATTTGAGCGGATTGATAAAACATTGCAAAGCTGGGGGAAGGAATTATAACAGTATCGTTGGTTTCAGTAAATGCACGGAAAATAAGATCAATTGCCTGATCAGATCCGTTTGTTATCATAATCTGGTCCTCAGTTACACCTGCATATTGGGCCAACTTCTTTTCCAGCTTACCATACTCAGGATAAAGCTGTAACTCATTTGATTTCAAAAAATCGGCAATAGCCTTTAGTACTTTTGATGACGGCGGCATTGTACGTTCATTAAAATCCAAAAGCATACCACCAAATGCCCTCCGTCCTGATAGAGGTGGATTGTATGGTTTCATGTTTTGTATTCTTTTTAATGCTGAGTTTGTCATATTAGAATCTCGCTGAGACAGAATTTTTGTGAGCCGGTAATTGCTCTATTTCTGCCACAGTTTCAATTGTTTGTTTTATTTTAGACAATCCTTCTTTTGTACACTTTTGGACTTGCATCCATTTGCCAAAAGCATCCACCCCCAAAGGAGGGTACATTTTGGCAGCCCCACCGGTAGGCAGAACATGATTGGCTCCGGTGGCATAATCACCGCTAGATTTGGATGTATAGTTGCCTAAGAAAATGGAGCCGGCATTAGTAATTTTGTCCACTAACTTTTCCGGGTTTTTGGTCATGAGTTGTAAGTGCTCGGGGGCATATTCATTGGTAAATTCAATTGCTTCCTCCAGCGAATTAACAATGGCAAATAAGCCATATTTTTCCAGAGAGGCTTTAGCCCTTTCTTGGGTGTTAAGTTGAGGTAATTGTTTCTTGATTTCTGCAATTGTTTCTCTGGCAATTTCTTTAGATGTTGTTAAAAGAATGCAGGCAGAATCTGGTCCGTGTTCACTATCTGCTAGCAGATCGGCCGCAATAAATTTGGGGTAGGCTGTGTCGTCTGCAATAATCAATACCTCAGAAGGTCCGGCCGGCATATCAATACTGATAGTTTGCAAAGCCAGCATTTTGGCAGCAGTGACATAAGCATTTCCCGCCCCGAAGATTTTATAAACATTTGGGATTGTTTCAGTGCCATAAACCATTGCGGCAATAGCTTCAGCTCCACCGACCTTAAATATCTTTTTCACTCCGATTATGTCTGCCGTAACTAAAGTAGGAGCCGGAATTCTTCCATCTGATTTGGCAGGGGAACACATTATAATTTCCTGACAGCCGGCAATCTGGGCTGGAATCACTGACATTAAAACCGAAGAAGGATATACTGCCTTTCCTCCCGGAATATAAATTCCTACCCGTTCTATTGGTCTCCATTTTCTCCAAACTGAGACTCCTTTTTCAGAATTTACAACAGTTCCATTTTTATTTTTAAGCTGAGCTTTTTGAACTATAGTAATATTTTTAATCATTTGTTTTATAGCTTTAATAAACTGCTGATCTACTTGTGCATAGGCTTCCTTAATTTCTTTTTCAGACGCCGTTATCGTATAATCAGAGAAATCACCATTGAACTTTTTATAGTATTTAACCAGAGCTTTGTCTCTGTTTTGTTTAACATCTTCCATAATGTTTCTGACAATAGGAAGAATGTTCTGGTAATTCCCGGTTGCACGGTTAGTAATTCTTTGATAATCTCTCTTTGATAAATCTTTTAATTTTATTATCTGCATAAATCCTCCTTATATAATTATTTTTTCGATTGGTAAAATTATTATTCCTTGTGCTCCAGCTTGTTTAAGTCTTTCTATGGTTTCCCAGAATACTTCTTCTTTAATGACTGTTTGAATGGAAATCCAACCGGATTTTGCCAAGGGTGAGATGGTGGGAGACTTTAAACCTGGCACAATCTTTTTCAGTTTCGGCAAAATCTTTTCAGGCGCGTTCATCATGACATATTTATAATCTTTTGCAGATAGAACACCCTTAAATCGCATTACCAGCTTTTGTAGAAGTATTTGCTTTTCGTTACTTGCTATGGTTTTTTTATTTGCTACGAATACAGCTTCTGAATCATAAATTTTTGTAAGAATTCTTAAATCATTTAAAGCCAAGGTGCTGCCTGTGGAAACCAAATCGACTATAGCTTGAGCTACTCCCAGTGCTGGAGTAATCTCAACTGACCCGCTAATTTCGACTATATCAATCGTAATATTGTTTTCCTTGAAAAACTTCTTTGCAGATTGAGGATAAGATGTGGCAATAGTTTTACCTTTTAAGTCTTGAATATCTTTAATGCCGGATTCCTTGGGGACAGCTACAATTAAAGAACAAAAGCCATACCTTAAGTTAAGTAGTTTTTTAACATTTGGTCTTTCTTCATTCAATATATTCTGGCCTAAAATACCTAGGTCTACTATGCCGGAAGCGACATAATCAGGGATATCGTCATCTCTGACATATAGGATCTCCATAGGGAAATTTCTGCATAAAGAAAACAACCTTTGTTTGTAGCTTTCAAATTCAAAACCACTTTTTCGCAAAAACTCAAGCGTCTCTTCAGTTAAACGCCCTTCTTTTTGTATCGCTAATTTAATATTTTTTTCATTTAAATTTGCCATATTTTTGTTTTAGAAACCTCCGTTACTACCAGCGATCAGTCCATTAAAAAAGACCGCTCCCGCGGTCCCATCCTTTGTTCCATGTACCATTGCTGGTACGTGGCTCTTAGTGGCGACTCTACGGTAATCGTGACATCGTCTGTTGGATTTTACAGTTCAACTTCTGGTCCCGTTTTTGCGGGACAGCTCGTGAATCGTGACTTCACTGGTAACGCTTTTGGTTATTTAATTATAATAACAGTATATCACAAAAATTTAGCTTGTCAAATTTACTATCGGTTGTTACGCCCCCGAGGTGTGATATTTATGCTGGTTTCTTGAGTTCTTGAGGTGGGGGTTTAAGATAGGGGTTATTTTCCAAATCACTATTTAATGAAGGCTCTGGCAGTTTTTGATTTTCTTCAGTAATTACTTTTATACCCTCCAGCACATCAATGGTTGTCTGACTAGAGTTAGCAGTTAAATCTCTGGAGATAACGACCATTTCATTACCGGTCATTGTACCTGCAGACAGTTGGGGAGCAAGGGAAGCTTTTTCACCTCTGTTCTGCCAGGCCAGAATTTTACTTTCATCCTCTACTACTTCTCCAGCCTTTTTCTGCCAGCCTTCCTGTAAAGGGCCGTCAACTTCACCTCTTTCCACCAAATCTCCCAAAAAATCTCCGGCATTGGCAATGTGAGCAAAAGACATTCCGGCCAAAGCATATGCTCTTATTGTTTTGGCATATTGTTCAAAATTTAATGAGGTGGTACTGACTTTGAATGATTTGGCCCTGACTCCTGAAATTGTATTTGAAACTGGGGTAATATTTTTGCTTGAAGAACTCATTAAATCTTTTTGATCCATAAACGGATTTTAGTACTATAAAATCCAATTTACAATTTGTGGTATATTATTGTTGTGAAAATAGTAGTTTTTGCAGGAGGAGTGGGAAGCAGGCTGTGGCCGCTTTCCCGGAAAAATACCCCCAAACAGTTTGAAAAAGTAATAGATGATAAATCCATGCTGCAGATTGCTGTTTCCAAAGTTTTTCCCGATTTTGATTGGGGTGATATTTATATTTCCACCAATAAGCAGTATGAAGATATTTTAAAAAAGCAGTTCCCCCAAATTCCAGAAGAAAATCTGATTTTTGAACCTGCTTTGCGTGATGTTGGTCCTGCAGTAGGACTCATGGTTGCCAACTTTATCAAAAAATTTCCTGATGAACAGATAGCAATTTTGTGGGGAGATCACTTAATTAAAAAGGATGAAGATTTTAGAAAAGCTTTGAAAGTTGCCGAGAAATTAAGTGAGGATAGTCCGGAGAAGATAATTTTTATCGGACAAAAACCGCGCTTTGCCAGTGTGAATTTAGGCTATATAGAATTCGGCAGTGAAATAAACAAAGAAGGGGATACACCAATTTATGAATTTAAAGGTTTTAAATACAGGCCGGAAGAAAGTCTGGCCAAAAGCTTTTTGGAAGATGGTAAACATGCCTGGAATTTAGGTTATTTTGTGACAACTCCAAAATTTTTATGGCAGTTGTTTGAAAAATTTACACCTGACTTATATGAAAAACTGGAACAGATTTCAGCATCAGTTGAATCTTCTGAATATGAAAGAGTATTAAATGAAGTATATCCGACAATAGAAAAGATTTCTTTTGACAATGCAATTTTGGAAAAACTTGATCCTAAAAACGGAATGGTCTTATCAGTTGATATCGGATGGAGCGACATCGGGGCCTGGGAGGCTTTAAAAGAAGCTTTGGCAAAATCTGAGGATGAAAATGTTACCAAAGGCAAAGTGGAGCTTTTAGATTCAAAGGATAGTTTGGTATTTAACTATAACGGCCAGATGGCTGTGGGGATTGACCTTGAAGGAATGCTGGTTATAAACACAGGTGATGTATTACTTGTTTGTCCGAAAACTGCTGTTCCCAAGATTAAAAAATATGTGGAAAGTTTAAAAGGCACTGTTAACGAGGGGTTGGCTTAGGAGAGGGTTTGACGGTAGAAGCCTTTGGTGTGGGGGAAGCTTTTTTAGCAGAGGGGGTAGCAGTTTTGGCTGAAGAGGTAGCTTCCTGAGCGGGCTCAGGGGATGCTGCTTTTTTTGGTTTTGGACTGATACCTGAAATTATATAGGTAAATCCTGTATCGAAGATATTATTTTTTCCTTTAATTCCTGTTAAGATGACAAAGTCATTTAGTTTTACTTTTGTTTCCGGGGATAAAGCAGCGGCCACATTCTTAAATTCGTTATTTTTTATGGTGACTAACTGGTCTGAAATGGAGATGATTTGACCCCAGAGATATGATTTGGGTTGTTCGTTGTCTGCTGTTGGTATCATGATAATTTTTTTTGCAGTTAAAACTCCTGTTTCATCAGTATCTCCTAAAGCTACAATGTAATCTTCGGAAGATATAGTTTTTTGCGAAAACTTCTGTTTGGATTTGAAGCTACTTTCAAAAACAGTGTCCTGGTTAATGCTGACTATCTTAGGCCCTGATTTTGCAGCCAGTGTAAGCGAGGTGTCTGATTTGGATTTGACCTTTCCAATATAAGCTTTGTCCTTGAGCTTGCGGTTTATTTCCTGTTTTAACTTGGCAGCTTTTGAAGCTATTTGTTTTTTTAACTCCTCAAGTTTGATTCGGATATCCGCTGAAGGAGTGGAATCTGCAGCAATCGCTGGAGAAGTTAAAAGTAAAAAGTTAAAAGTCAAAAATACAAGTAAAAAGTTAAAAGTCCGCCATGACAGACTACCATAATTTTGCATTTTGAATTTTGCATTTTGAATTTGCATTATAGCTTCTCCTTTGAATAATACACTGTCCGTTCAATAAAGCGGGAGTCGCCTGTTGGATCAAAAACTACAGTTTTGATTCTATTGACGCCTTCTTCCAGATTTAAAACAGTGGAAAAAGAACCATTGCTTTTTGACTGGATAACTGTATCGCTGGTATCAGTTGAAATCAGAACATATATTTCCGGAGAGGTCTGACCGGACACAACAACAGAAGGCTGAAAAGTAAGGGTGTCGTCAGCAGGTTGGTCTAAATCTAACCTTAAGCTTTTTGGCAAAGTAGTCACAGGTCCTTTTGAAAAAGGATCCTGCTGTTTTTGGTACTCTAGATTTAGAAGATAATAGAGTCCGGCAATAAATCCAAGACCTGTTATAAATATTAAAGTGAGGGATAAAATGAATTGTTTGAGGGAAAGTTTTTTTCCTAAGTTCATCACTAAAATATTTTAACATACTTATTTTTGGAATTGAGGGATTGTTTGGCAGTTAAGTTTTTGTTAATATTTTGGGCGATGGATATCTACTGGTATGGACAGGCGTGTTTTAAATTAAAAGGCAAGAACGCTTCTGTTGTAATAGATCCATATGACCCTGAATTTACCGGGCTTAAAGCTATCAAAGATCTGCAGGCGGATGTAGTGGTCTCGACACACGGCCATAAAGACCATAACTTTGTTTCTGTTGTAAGTAAGCCAGATGGCAGCATCCCAATGGTTTTTGATAAACCCGGAGAGTATGAAGTTTCAGGGGCCGTAATAACAGCAATAAATTCCTTTCATGATAATTCGCAAGGTAGCGAAAGAGGTGCAAATACAATTTTTCACTTGCTTTTGGATAATTTGGATATTGTTCACTTGGGGGATTTAGGACAAACAAAACTGACTGAGGAACAGGTGGCAGAAATCGGCCAGACTGATATTTTGCTTATTCCCGTGGGGTCAATTTATACAATAGATGCAAAAGCAGCCTCTGATATTGTTTCGCAACTGGAACCGAAAATCATTATCCCAATGCATTATAAAATAGACGGATTAAAGTTTGAGCTTGAAGGAGTGGAAAATTTCCTGAAAGAAATGGGAGCAGAAAATGTGGTACCTCAACAAAAGCTGTCCATTACCAAAGAGAAACTTCCGGAAGAACCACAAGTGATTTTGCTTGCAAAATCATCCTGAGCGAAGCGAAGGATCCCCTCGGAATGTAGAGTTCTGGATCATTATTAAGATCCTTCGGTCGCTTTGCTCCCTCAGGATGACCAAGTCAGGTTTGGTCAAATATCGAGTAATATGGCACAGTCAACCGTTAAACTTCCTCCGCAAAATATAGAAGCAGAGCAATCCCTTTTGGGGTCTTTGCTTATTGATAAGGATGCAATTGTGCGGATTTCTGAAATCTTGCATCCCAGAAACTTTTACCGGACTGAACAGCACGGTCCTATTT
>JACPEY010000059.1 GCA_016183245.1 Candidatus Daviesbacteria bacterium | reverse complement strand
GCCTGCCAGGGTCATTAAAATTACAATCAGCCAACCAAAAAAAGTAGTAATTTTGCCGTTGGTCCACCTGCCCATGATTTTGGTATTACCGGAAAGCAGCACTATCAAAACTAAAATAACCGGTGCAATTACTCCGTTGAAAACTGCTGAATAAATTAAGGCTTTAATAGGATCAAAACCAAGCAAATTAATAGCCAGACCTATGCCGGTTGAGATAATGATTATTCCGTAGAAAGCATTGGCTTCCCGCAGTCTTCTGTAAAGTCCGAATTTCCAGCCCATGCTTTCGGATATGGCATAGGAAGCAGATCCTGCCAGAATCGGCACTGCCAGCATACCTGTACCAATAATACCTAAGGCAAAAAGCAGGTAAATTTGTTCTCCGGCAATTGGCCTTAGAGCTTCTGCAGCTTGGGCAGCTGAGGTGATATTGGTAATGCCGTGGCTGTGAAGCGTGGCAGCTGAGGCAGCAATGATAAAAAACATGACTAAATTTGACAAAAACATCCCTGACCAGACATCCATCCGCATATTCTTGACTTCCTGGGGGGTAGTTTCTTCCTGGCGGAGTTTAAGGGTAGTTTTACCTCCCAAAATTTGTTCTTCTACTTCCTGTGAGGTCTGCCAGAAAAAAAGATAAGGGGAAATGGTAGTGCCTAAAACGCCTGTTATTAGAAATATCTGGTCTTTAGAGAAAATAATGGTCGGTATGATTGCCTGCCGGATGACATTATTCCAGTCAATATTGATAGTCAGTGCTGAGAAGACATAAGATAATAATACTAATGCCAGCCATTTTAAATATTTGGCATACTTTTCATAAGTGGTAAATATTTGTAAAGCTAAAGTGATTATGGTAAAGCCGAAAATCAGCGAGGTGAAGCTGAAGCGGGGTAAAAGGAGTTGGGTGGCTTGAGCCATGGCGCCTAAATCTGCGCCGATGTTTAAGGTATTGGCAGAAAACAGCAGCAATGTGGCAATGTATAAAACCCATCTTGGGTAGTATTGCCTGATATTTGCCGCCAACCCCCGGCCTGTAACCAACCCTATTCTGGCACACATTTCCTGAACAACTGCCATCAGGGGGAACGTAAAGCTGGAAAGCCACAAAAGATTAAAACCATAAGCTGCTCCTGCTTGTGAATAGGTGGTAATGCCGGAAGGGTCATCATCTGCTGCTCCGGTTGTCAGTCCCGGGCCTAAACTTTTCCAGTATTCCCTGGCCTGGCCCAGTTGTTTTTTGGAGACAATGAATTGACTTACCTGTTTTGAGGTGTCAATAGTTTTATCTAAAATATCTGCCGGTGCCCCGGCCACTTTTTCAAAGACTTCATCGGCAGAAAGCATACTAATTAACAGTAAACTAGCGGTTATAGGTAGTCAAGATCCAGGAGTTTGTTATTTTAAAGATAAAGAGGAAGTTCTCGATCTGTCTTTACGCAGGCTCTATTCGTGTATTTTGCGAGCCTTTTAGGCGTATACTGCTGCCGATTGTTACTGTTTTTTTATCTTCTTCTAAGAATTGAATGACTCGTGTTTTAATCTCTGCTATCTGATCTGGATTAATGCGTGCTTCCTGTAGTTTCGAATCAGATGCGGTTAGTAATTGGGCCAAGTTATGTATATTCCTCCTTCTTAATCTGTGCGGAATGGTATTAAAATCAAACTCACGGGATAGTGGGTCATAGATATCAAGCAGACCAAGTTTATCATCCCAACAACTTAGGGTTGTATATCGGTACTCAAATCTTATTGGATCAATCAAGCTTATCTCTACCAGGCACACGTCTGAATTGGGAGACTTTTCTGTCAGAGCTTTCATATCGATAAACTCGTGTTGTGTCGGGTGCTGTTTTTGCCTGCGGATAACATCATGGTCCTCCGGAAACAAGCAGGCTCTTAATGTGCGCTTAAACTTTGAATATCTTAAGCTATGCAGGGCTGCTGCTTTGAGCTGTTCAACTCGAGTTGGTGATTTACCAATAAGTCTTGCAGTTTCCTCAGTGGTTTTTTCCTTAAAAAACCTTGCTCTAATAACAGTTGCTTGCCCGTCAGTTAATAGGTTTAAGGTTTCTTCTAATGCACGTTTTTGAACCGAAGGAAAGATGGTATCAACTAAATCTTCTTCGTCCACTGAATTATATCTGTCCAATAAGGAATTTCTGTCTTTAATAACAGATTCAATAGATGCTGTTGGTATTCCTGTTTCTTGGCTGATTTGCGCTGCCATATCTGAAATTTGTTCTTTAGTTAGGCCGGCTGGATAATGAACAAAAGCTTGCTCGATCCATCCCACTATAAGTTCGTGCGTGTTGTTTTTAATCCAACCAACAGGCAGATTTTCTTTATGCGCTATTTCTTCAGCAATGCCAGTTTGGACAAGAGCGTATACATATTGGTACAGATTGTTTATCTGATTATCTGTTTTCTCTTTTGGGATGCTCTCAAGAAGATGAGCAATTCCGGCCTGGATTAAATCATCATCTAGGTCAGGGTTGCCTGTAAAATACGGCTCAGCAGCAGATAAGATTGGTTTCATATTAAGCAGCGTGAATACTTTGATGCCGGCAGCAGATAAATCAGGATTTTTGCTTTGTATCGCGTTTACAGCCTCTAATTGGCTTTCTTTGCTAATATAGGGTAATTTTTCAGCAAATAACCGGTATAGCGCTACTGTACTGATGTCTGGAGTGTATATATCAGTAAAAGCTGCATTTAACACCTGCTCCATTTTCTCTACGCCAATCTGGTGTCCCAACTTTCCTTTGCCAAAGTCCTGCAAAGATATCCCTGGTTGTTCAGGGGTTGAGCGTAATGATTCTATTGCAGTGGGTGTCGGCATTTTAAGTTCAGGAAGTATACAATACTATAAGTTGTATGTCAACTGGTGCTACTATGATAAAATGAGCGTATTAGGCAGGGTAGCTCAGTTAGTTAGAGCGCGGCACTCATAACGCCGAGGTCGTGGGCGCGCACCCCACCCCTGCTACTAATTAGTTTGTAGTTAGTAGTCGGTAGTTGGTAGAATGGATTTATTATGCAAATAATTGTATTGGCTGGGGGAGAAGGCAAAAGAATGTGGCCGGTTCAAACCGACAAATGCCTGATCCCTTTTTTGGGAAAACCCCTTTTGTACCATAACCTGAAGCAGATTAAGGAAAATATCGAAGCTGCTGAATTCATAATCATTTCCAGTCCTCAAGTCAAAGATGAAGCTTCCAAAATTGCCCAGGGCTTGGGGTTAAATTTTCAGATTGCCGTGCAAAATGAACCCAAAGGCATGGCAGATGCCCTGTTATCTGCTAAAGGTCTGATAGAAGGAGAGGTTTTGGTGGTGAATGCGGAGGATATATTAGACCCTAAGATCTTTAAAGCGATTTTGGAAACTGATGGAGATGTTGTGGTGCCCGGGTTACAGGTAAAGAAATATTTTCCGGGAGGGTATATAGAAAATGTCAAAGGTCAAAATTCAAAAGTCAAAAGTATTGTAGAGAAACCAGGGGAAGGGAATGAACCCTCTGATTTAGTAAAGCTGGTGGCTGATTACTTTCAAGACGGGAAGGAACTGGTGGATTATTTGCAAAGAGTGGAAACTACAAAAGATGATCAATACGAGGCGGTTTTGGATCAAATGATTAAAGACGGGTTGGACATTAAGTATGTCAAATATGAAGGAGTTTGGGTTCCGTTAAAATACCCATGGCATATTTTAGATATCAGCGCCCATTTTTTATCTAAAATAGGACAACAGGTTTCTTCTGAGGCCAAAATTTCTGAGAAAGCTATTATCGAAGGCAATGTTTTTATAGAAGAAGGGGTGAAAGTATTTGAAGGGGCAGTGATTAAAGGCCCCTGTTACATTGGTAAAAATTGTATTGTTGGTAACAATTCTATGATCCGGGAATCAATTCTTGAGGAAGGATGTGTTACAGGTTTTAACAGCGATATTACCAGAAGCTATATTGGCCCAAATTCCTGGTTTCATACCAACTATATTGGAGACTCTGTTTTAGAGGGGGATTTTGGGATGGGGTCTGGGGCAGTTTTGGCTAATTTAAGGCTGGATAATAAAACTGTGATGGTTGGGGAAGACCATCTTGATACAGGCAGGCACAAGCTTGGTTTAGTTGCAGGCAAAGGAGTCAGGGTGGGGGTAAATGCCTCAACCATGCCCGGGGTGAGAGTGGGTGCTAATTCATTGATAGGGCCGGGAGTTGTTTTGAGAAAAGACTTAAAAGAAAATAAAAAAATTACAATAAAAGAAGAATCGTTTGAAATTGCAGATTATGAAAACTCACACACAAGCTACGAACAATTCAGGGAAGAGATTAAATAGCTTTATTATAAACTTAAATTAACGTCTTCTTTCCCCTTCTTGTGCCAATTTTGCTCTACCATCCAAACAACTGCTGATACTTCTGCTCTTGTTTTAGGAAAAGGTATATGTAATTCTGAGCAATCAAAAATTACAGCGAGAGAAGGAGTTTCAGAAGGGGCACAATACTGATCATCAGAAGGAGGCATCTTGTTATTTATTCTTTGAAAGAATGCATTCACTTCGCTGACTCTTGTTAACTTTGTTCCCGGAAGCTGTATAAAGGGTCCATCACATGGTTCCTCATAGGTTAAGTCTTCTGGTTCTTTACTACGAAGGATTTTACAGCGTTGTTCTCCAGTGTCAGTTGTAATATAAAAAGAGCAATCCTTGCAAGGATTGCTTGCGCCTCTATTCTCTGCCGCCGCCAAAATTTCAGCTATCTGCCGTTCTGCCGTATTCATGCGTAGAAGTATATAGACAGTTAGGAAAATAGGCAAGCCTTGACTTTACCACCAACCTATAGTAGAATTACTATTGACATAAACCTAAGGGTGTGATTATGATTAAAGTATCCTTTAGGGGATTTTTTAAAATATGAAGGCATTATTTACAGTTAATTTTAGATACGTTTGGATGCATCGCTCTCTCATTTTGAGAGGCGGTGGTAGTGGATAAAATTCCCTAAAAAAGGGATTTAATCCTACCAAACCGCCTCCCAAAGAGGCGGTTTTTTTAAAGGAGAAAAATATGGCAAGTCCTGAAAATAGCGAAACACAATTAAGAGGAGTAAATGGAGCAGCACAGATGGGTGAGGCTGCTTCACAAGTGTTCAGGGGTCTTGAAGTAAAGCAGGAGCCTAGTTTAGTTGTGAAGTTCTTTCGAACCAAAGATGGGGAAACATGGTGTACTCCTGCCTTGGATTATCACAATGGTCCCAGGAATGCATGTTTAGTGATAGGAATATCAGAAAATCCCAGCAGATCGGTCCGGGTAGCATACGGTCGTTTAGGAGGTAATATTACCCATGCAGTTTTAGAATCCCAAGCTGCGCCTGTTAGGACAGATTATCTTCCGGTTAAAGCAACTTTGAGCGCTAATGTTTTAGAGATAATTTCTCCTAGTAGACAAGAGAAGGAAAGGATGGAAGAAGTAGGACATAAACATCCTAATGATCTTTTAAGTGCTGATATATTGAGAGTTTTATGTAATTTGCTTAATGCAAAGCAAGTAAGGTACGTTATGGATAGAAACGGCGAACAAAGTATTATAAGTAGTGGATTTATCCTAGAATTCTTGGGCAGAGGGCAATTAGCAGTTCGCAATCAGCGAGAGGGGGATTGATTGTAAAGCCCAGATATTATATACTATAGGTATATTATGGGTAAATCCCCTGAGAGTAAGAGTTCAGAAGTTGAAAGCGATTCTCCTAAAAAGATCATATTTGTAAGGTTATCGCCTGATCGTATTGCAGATTATTCTGCGTTTTATATGGGACCCAAAAATGCAACTATTTGTGTAGGTGTTCGAGAAAATTCATTAAGAGTTGTTTCTGCTCCAAGGGGGGGATTATTAGGACACATTGATCTAGTAGCGTTTGCTGCACCAACTCAGGACTATAAAGCGGTGAGGGCTGTTTTAAGAAGCGATCGGACCGGTAATAGCACAGAGCATATACTGGAGATATTTAAACCAGACACAGAAAACAATAATGGCGCAAATTTATATAGTAATTTATTTAATATTGATCCAGAGGAATTACTTAATAAACAAGATTTAACTGAATTGTGTCATAAATTGGGTGCAGATAGGTATATACTTCAAGTTTAAAAAAGGATGGTTAGGCAGCGAGTTGTCAAAATCGGCAGGGTGTGGTAAATTTAAAATTACTTGAAGACCGAGGTATCTTTTTAAAGTTATGAAACTAACCTGTCTTTCCAAAAAAATTTGGCATTATCGCTCTTTCATTTGGGAAAGTGGCGGTAGTGGAGGAGATCCTGATAAACAGGGATAACTTTTCCCAGCCGCCCCTTAAAAAAGGAGCGGTTTTTTTATGCAAGAAGGAACTATGAAAGAAACAAAAAACTTGATTTCAATAGATTGGTACAGACCAATGGAATGTTTATCTCCTTCTGCAAACATGGGAATAGGAAGAGTATTGGTGAGGCTCTGTGGTAGAGATACCGTCAAATTACTTCGAAGCTCGAGAGCGAAAACAGTTTTATCTACAAAAGAATATGAAGAAAATTATTTCAATGTAGAAGAGGCTCGAGCGATTAACGATCGTTTTTTACAATCTGCCGGGGAAGTCTACGATTTAGATGAAGCGGTAGACCGTCAAATGTTTTTCATGCAACAAAGTAAGGGAGCTATTAAAGTGCCTGAATATTATAGAAATCTGGTACCGGAGTTGGCATCAGAATTTGAGCAGAAAGAGGAAGTCACAAGACTTTCAGAAAGAGCAACTGATTTATTAGATTTGCTTTATCATCCGGCTGATAGAAGGTTATTTTATGAAGCTCAAAGACATGCCGTTTTAGTCTATCATTTGGGGCTTGTGAATGCCAGAACTTTAAAGGCCAGACTACTTACTCTTTCATCTGATGTTCAGGATTTGCTTGGTAAGTATTTGTTTCAAAGTCCGCGCGGATACGGTGAAAGAATCATTGCCGAATCTTACCATGATGATGATACTAACGCAGTAGTTGGTTTTCCAGGTAGAACTAGCCGGCCTTTAACAGCTCACCTTAAACGTATTCCAATATGGGTACGTAATATACCAGAAGTAGGAATGGTTCATATCAGCGGAAGGAAAAAAGATGACTGTGTTGCAATGGTCAAAAGCTGGGTAAAAGCTAAAGAGAATGGAGGATTTATTAATATAGATGAGGCTGTGCAAGATAGCTGGGGGGTATTAATAGTCTTAATGGAAGCGAATGCTAAACCTCAAGAGGTTCGTGAGCTGGTCATTTCAAAAATGAAATCGGGCATAAAGCAGCGTCAAAATTTAAACCATTCCCGGAAAGTCCCGCAGATTATGAAGATAGTTGAAGACAACGAAACTGGTCATGGTCGGGGTCAATCTTTTAAACCCACTTTTGATAATCGGTGTAAGATCTCTTTTGAAGGAAAAGCTATCCCTCTTGAATTACAGATTAGTACTTATGAAACCTACTTGAATTCCAAGTATGAAGTTGGCGTCAGGAATCGTGGTTCAGGTCTTTATGATGGAAGAGCCCATCCCTTGTTTGAATTAAGAAGAGCAATAGATGGGATTGATGTGGCTTTTCCCAAAGAAATTTTTCCAGTTTCTGATTCTGAGATAACGAATGCTTTTATTAATACTTCCAAACAAAGAGCTTATGGTTTAAGAGCTATGCATAAAGCAGGGTAAAAATTTGCCATATTTGACAGGTTATGCTAATCTAAAGATAGATTGATGCCTGAAAGGGCGTCTTTTGTTTTTTATACTATGACTCAAGAACGCAGAAAGACGTTAAAAGAGGTAAAAATCCAAGGCGTGCAAGAAGACGGCAAACTTCTTATTAGTCCTGTGTTCAGTCGAAGCGCTGCGAGAATTGCAAGTCTACAGGATCTGTTAGGAGGGACATCAGGTGGAGGTCGATCAGCAAAGGTTACGCTTTCTCTTGAGGTTAGCGGGTCATCAAAATAGCAGATCAGCTTAAAGAAGATCAAAATTTAGCCCTTTTAAAAGGGCTTTTTTAGGGCAAATTTTGTGGTAGACTAAAGCAGATATATGAAAAAGAGGGTGTTTTCCGGCATTCAGCCATCAGGAAATTTGCATATCGGCAATTTTTTGGGGGCTTTAAAAAACTGGGTAGCTTCCCAGGATCAATTTGACAATGTTTTTTGTATTGTAGACTTACATGCTATTACCGTCCCGCAGGATCCAAAGATTTTAAGACAAAAAATTAGGGAAGTTGCCGGAATTTATTTTGCTGCCGGGATTGACCCAAAAAAATCAATCGTGTTTGTGCAGTCGGCTGTGAGCGCTCATGCTGAACTTGCCTGGATTTTAAATTGCTTTACCCCAATGGGCTGGCTAGGCAGGATGACTCAATTTAAGGAAAAATCAGGTTCTCAAAAGGAAAATGTCAGTGCGGGACTGTTTGATTACCCGGCGCTTATGGCAGCTGATATTCTGCTTTATGATACTGATGAGGTGCCGGTGGGGGAGGATCAAAAGCAACATGTTGAATTTACCAGGGATATCGCAGGGCGGTTTAATTCAATATACGGGGAAACTTTTAAACTCCCTAAACCGGTTATTCCTCACTCAGGTGCCAGAGTAATGGATTTAATAGAGCCTGCTAAGAAAATGAGTAAAAGTGATGACCGGACCGGCCATACTTTAAATTTATTATCCTCCAAAGATGAAATAAGATCAGCTATTATGGGTGCTACTACGGATTCTCTAAAGCAAATAGTTTTTGATCCCAAAAGAGCCGGTATTTATAACCTGCTGGAAATTTATGAAGGTGTAACCGGTTTAAGCAGGACGGAAATTGAACTTAAGTTTGCAGGTATTGGGTACGGGGAATTTAAAAAGGAATTGGCAGAAAAGGTAGTAGAGTTTTTGGAAGCTTTCCAAAGCCAATATCAGGAATTGGTGAAAGATCCTCAACATATTGACTCGTTGCTGGCAGACGGAGCAAATCAGGCCCTGGTTTTGGCAGAGAAGAAACTCAGCGAAGTAAAAAGTAAAGTTGGATTAGGCTAAGTATCTTATAATGAATACTATCAGTACTCAGCAGATTTCTTTTGCAGATTTTTCTAAAATTGAGTTAAAGATTGGAACTATTATTGAATCTGAAGAGATAGAAAGCAGCGAAAAATTGATTAAGTTGAAAGTTGATTTGGGCGAAGAAAGCCCTAGGCAGATTTTGGCAGGGGTAAAGCAATGGTATAAATCTGAGGAACTGGTTGGTAAACAGGTAGTGGTGGTGGCAAATTTAGAACCTCGTATGATGATGGGG
>JACPEY010000008.1 GCA_016183245.1 Candidatus Daviesbacteria bacterium | reverse complement strand
GTCATAGGCTTTTAGCCAGTATTGGAACGAGCTACCACCAAGATGTTCAAAAAATGAGTTTTGAATGATTAGTTTGGCATTATCTTTTAAAGTGATGTCATTTTTTTGGATATAGTGGGTATCGCTAATTTCCAAAACCTGATTGCCTGTTAAAGTTATTGGTTTATCATTGGTAATTTCTTTGGAGTATGACTTAGCAGGGGGGAGAGGGGTTTTATTAGCAATCTGATCAATGTTACTAACCCCCCTTTGTTTATAGAATAAAAAGCCTGCTATTGTAGCGGCAAGAAAATAAAAAGCCTGCTATTGTAGCGGCAAGAAAAGCAACAATAATAAAAGCTATGATTGGGGTAAAAAAGCCACGCTCATTAGGCATTACAATAACTCTATCATATTTCCCCTGAATTTAAGTTGACTCACCACTATAGAAAGTTCCAATTGCACTGAGCATAGTCGAAGTGTAAGATTTATCTTAGATGGACAAATGGAAAGTTATTTATTATGTTTCATCTTCTAATACTAATCCAGTAAAAGAGTTTTTAGATGCTAATTTAAAAGCTAAAGTTAAAGCTTTAAGAATTTTTTCCAATATAGAAGAATATGGCTTAGTTTCTGTTATTCCACACATTAAGAAATTAACAGGCACATCACTTTGGGAAATAAGAATTTTAGGAGAAGACAGCGCGAGGATTGTATATGTTACCCAAAAAGAGAAACAGGTTTTACTGCTACACGCCTTTGTTAAAAAGACCAATAAAACTCCTGCAAAAGAGATAGATATTGCTTTGGCGAGATTAAAAGGTCTTGACAAATGATATCTTTTAGGATATCATTTAGGCATGAAAAAATACACCTTCAGACAACATCTTAAAGAAAGCTTAAAAGATCCTAAGTTTAAAAAAGCTTGGGAAGAATCAGAAGCTGAATATCAAATAAGCAGGGCACTTATCGCTGCCAGGTTAAGTAAAAAAATATCACAAAGAGAGCTTGCCAAAAAAGCAAATACCACCCAGGCAGTTATTTCCAGATTGGAAAGCATGAGCGCAAATCCTTCAATTGGACTTTTACAAAAAGTAGCCATGGCCCTTGATTTAAAATTAAAAATTCAGCTAGTTTAACCTAGACAATATTTCTCCAAAAGTCTGGTTCGACTACTTCGATCCTGAAGTCCTCAGGTCTTAAGGACTCACCCATATAGCTAAAATTTGCTCCTGTACTCAAGCCTTTTTCTGAGGAGTTTCTCATTATATCCACCCTCTCTTTGGTGTTTTTCCTCAACAGCATTGATTTGCCGGTCAAGCAGATACCCGGCTCTTTTTAGTAAATCTATTAGATAATTAACTATTCCTTCTAATCCTCCGTTTCCTTCTAGTCCTCCTAGGATTTTTAAGACAGATGGATAAGAGGGATTAGGGGGATTAGAGGGAATTTCAAAAATCATTTGCAGTTTTTTTAGCCTCGGGTCTTCCTTTTCCCATTTAGATAATCCTTCTAAACGGAGGATATCCTCAAAATCCTCCAAAGCCTCCATACCAGAAGATTTAGCTACATCATAAAGTTTTAACTTGGAAGATAAACTTCTTTCTGAAGATCCCTCAACAATATTTTGTTTTAAAGATCTTAAGGCTTGTTTGATTTGGTCTCTTTGACGGTGGTCTTCATATTTAGAATAATGCCTGGGTACAAAATCCCAACCCAAATCAAAAGCGATACGGGATAATTTATAGCTGATCAGACTTTTATACCCAGCCTCTGCCATAAATCCAGAATACCATATCTAGAAATTTATTATTATGGTTCGACCTTGCTCACCACTATAGAAAGTCCCAAATTAATTCTTTGACACTTTTGGTCGCAAAAGTGCCCAAAACTCCTGCAAGTGATGTTCGACCTAAAAACTCTCCGCTCGTTAACGGGGGAAAGTTTTCCCCCTCCGGCATAGCCGGACCTCCCCCTGTTGCCTCGCTGCGAGTTTTTTTAACGGTCTCTGCATCAATTGCAGTGAATAACAAAAAGTACTAGATTAAATCCTTCAAAAGACCTAAAATTTGCACATAATGACGGAGGTTTTAATATTTCATGGGACTGGTGGATCCCCGGAAGGAAATTGGTTTCCTTGGTTGAAAAATGAATTGGAGCAAAAAGGTCATAAAGTCTTTGTACCAAAATTTCCTGATCCCCGAGAAGGAAATAATTTAGAAGATTGGTTGAAGGTTCTTGAGCAATATCAGGAGCATATAAATAATCAAACGATTTTAGTTGGACATAGTTTAGGAGGGCTGTTTACTTTAAGGGTTCTGGAAAGGTTAGAAAAACCCGTAGATGCAGCTTTTTTAGTAGCAGCTCCAATAGGGGTAAAACCAATTCTTTACTATGATAGTGATGCCCAGTTTAGCGGGTTTGAGTTTGATTGGGAGAAAATTAAACAAGGGGCTAAACACTTTGGTGTTTATCATTCTGATAATGATCCATATGTTTCTTTAGGAAATGGGGAACAGTTAGCTCAGCATTTAGGAGTAGATTTAACCTTTATTCCACAGGCTGGGCATATTAATGCAGAAAGTGGATTTACAAAATTTGAACCCATTCTAAAAGATATTAATAAGCTTCTTGAATAAACTTTTAGCCTAGACATTACTTCCCGAAAGTCCTAAAATTTGCTCAGATGTTTTTCTTTAATCTAGACTGGTCAAAAATTTCTGGATTTGTATTTACAGCACTATCTATCTTTGTTTTTGTCTACTCATTTATTAAGTACCAAGAAGTCAAAGGGATCGAAAAGGAAATCTATAATCTTGAATCTGAGTTCGATTTAATTCCTGATAAAATTAAAAATCCCTATATGAATAATGATCAACTCCAGAAGAAGATTGTTAGAGAACGAGATCCAATAAAAAGAAAGATAAATCTTTTAAAGCAGAAAAGACAATTTATCTTGGATAAAATTCCACTTATTGGTTTGTTTAAAAAGTAAAAATTAATTAGTCTGTTGCCTAGATGGAGCCATATATAATCTAGTAATTTTCTCCCAAAAGTCATAAAATTTGTTTATGAAAACAAAAGTAGAAACAAATAATGCACCAAAAGCCACCGGGCCATTTTCTCAAGCGGTAGTTTCTGGAAATCTGGTTTATACTTCAGGGCAGGTTTATCTAACTCCGGAAGGAAAACTTTTGGAGGGAAGTATAGAGGAACAAACTCATCAGGTAATGAAAAATTTACAGGCAATTTTGGAAAGTGCCGGAGTTTCTTTTGCTGGTGTAGTTAAAACTACCATTTATGTTACTGACATGGGTAATTATGGAAAAATTAATGAAGTTTATGGCAGTTACTTTTCTGATCCATATCCTGCAAGGGAAACAGTTTGTGTTAAAGAATTACCTCTGGGAGCTGCTTTAGAAATTAGCATGATAGCTGTAAAACCAGAGTGACTAATTTCAAAATACCTGGACAATATTCCCCAAAAGTCCTAAAATTTGCATAAAGATTTTACAATGGATAGTTCAGTATTCTTTTACCCAGTTATAGTAAATTCCACTCTTGAAAAGATAGATATCAATAGTAATTTACACCTAAGAAAAATTAGTGACGCTGAAATTGCAACCTTTTTTGGTATAGAAAATAGAGAATTAACAAAAGACTTTTTTCTGTCAAAATGTAATCTGCGAGCTGAGGGGTATTTTCCTTTCGGTGCAGATCCCACTTATCATGTGCTAATGGACTCACTGCCTTTATTCAGCAGTAATTATGTGCTTGTTTCAACTAAAGGAGCTAGTGATGCCCATACGTTTAATCTAATTGCTAAATTAATTTCTCCTGGAAAAAGCGGGACCTATATCGGGTTTAATAATAAAGCACCCAGCTTACAGATTATTTCTCCGAATCCTTACTTCAAGCAAGGTGAATGTCTAACTTTAACTAAGCGTAATGAAGTCTACTCGAGAGGACTCTTTAATAAGGTTGATAGGTTGTTGGATAAAGATAGACAATTCAGTCTACTTAGAGATGTGTTTTTATATTCATTATCAGGCACAAAGATAAGAGACGAGACCAGATTTCTCGACTTAATGACAATCTTAGAGGTTCTTTTTTTAAAGGATGGAGCGGAAGGCGAGTTGAAATATCGGTTATCAATTCGGTTAGACAAAATATTCCAAAAATTCTATGGAGAAAATCCAAGCACGATTTTTAATGTTTTTATGAATAATAGTACTGGTTTGTACAAAATACGATCCGAGATCGTTCATAGAGGGAGTACTAAAATTTTAACAAAAGATTTTCTTGCGAACTTAGTAGAAATAGTTCGTAAATCCTTACTACTTTATATAGATAATCCTATTAATTTTAAGGTTGAGAAACTTAATAATATAGTTTTAAGTGAAAAATAATATTCTGTATTGTGTAGACTAGAGGAAACTGAAATACAGTTATTTATTTACCTCTCATAAATTTTGGCGTTTTGAGTGAAACCGGAAACTTGGTTTGCGGTTTTGCCGGGGAAGACTTCGAGTTTTAGTTTTCTGCCTTCAAGAAGTTGGAGCAAGGCTGTGCCTCCGAGATAGTTAGTGTTTCTCGAGCTAGGTTCTTTGATAGGTTGCATGCTGCTCCAGCCTTGTCCTGTTGATTTATCATAATACTCAAATTGGGTCAGTTCATATTTAACTATCCCGAAAGATTTATCAACTGTTGCCGGATCAGGGGAGTTATCTTTGACTCCAAATTGAGCAGCTTTGCCATCAAAGTTACCAATGGAAAATCTGATTTGGGTGGGATCAATATAATCATAAGCTATAGAAAAATGCCCATCCCAATACCTGTCCATGTTTTTTCCTGCGTAACCATTTGTTCCTTCCTCAAACCAGTTACCAACTAACTTTCCATCAATATCATAATCAATTTTTCCAGCTAAAGGTTCTGCTTTTCGGGCATTTTTAGAAATTAAGATACTTCTTGCTGGTTCTTTAAAATATTTAAATGGATCGTCGGTATGAATTTTCCAGGTTTCTCCTTCATAACTTTTAGGGTTTACAAAATTTAGTCTTAAAGTGTTATTGTAAACTGCAAAGTCTAAAGTTTGACCGCCTATCCGGCCAATTAGTTGCCCTTCTTTGATAGGAATCCTGCCGGCAAAGTATTTTCCAGCCTTTTCCAATTCAGCCTTTATTTCAGGAGACAGGGATGTAATCAGGTCAAAATAGCTGTAAAGGTCGCAGGTATGTTCAATATCCAATCTATATTCAGGGGCCTTGGCCTGATTGTTTGCTGATTCATTTACCTGTTTTTCCCTGGTTTCAATTCTTACTATTACACCATCAGCAATGGCCCTGACCTCATAAGTATCTCTTGGGGAATTAAAAACTGTGGGGGAGAAGTAGCCATGATCAATTGGGGTAACGTGTGCATCAGTCACTAAGCCATAGGGGAGATACACAGAAAAATCTTCCGGTTTCATAGGCAGCGTGCCAAATTGGATCATGCCTTTACCCTGGCATTTTCCCCGGCTCCAAACGTCGCGCAAATCCAAAGGATCAAAAGAGGGGGCTTTATCTTCTTCTTTTTGAGGGGCTTTATACTCAATTAAATCAGTGACAGGTTTTTGATCAGGGTCTTGCTTAGACTCTTTTTGCTGTTTAGTAAAAAGAAAACCTGCTAAGCCAACCAATATTATCCCCGCAACAATAACAGGGATTAAAATATTGCCTTTTTGTCGCCTTTGGCGAACCTCGACTTCGTCGGGTTTTTTAAACATTTTTAACCATCTATCACTTCTTCTGTTAAACATCCGGGAATAGGGGAAGCATTTTCATCATAGACATTAGGATCTGTTTTATACTTTTCCCACTCAGCCATGATAGATTTTAATTTTTTGTAAATTTCTTCCTTAATGGAGTCATCTAAATATTTAAAGGTGCAGACATGGTCCGGCCTTTCTTCCAGGTTTGAAGTTCCTTTACCAATACCAATTTCAAACCATGCCCAGGGTGAGTTATCTCCTGTCTTGGCTGTACTGGCTTGCGCTACAACTTGCCCGGCTTTGACAAAGTCTCCCGGTTTTACAATCGGGTTATCAACGTGTTCAGTTTCGGCGCTCCAGCGGCTGTCCATTGAAGTAGCAATTCTAACTGAATAGTCACCGCTGTAAAGCTTGGGAACATCAATAACAAAACCATCAATCATTGCCCGGACTTTAGTTCCTTTGGGTACTACAAATGTCGGTTGGGGGTTTTGGTATGGTTTCTCGTTTGGCACTTGTACCCAAGTTCCATAAGGCTCAAAGGGAATCTTATAATCTTTGAGTACAGAAAAATCAATATCATCTAAATTCAAACCGACACCCTTTAATTTAAATGGCGGCTCCTGGGAAGTATCATTAAAAGCACTGTCATTTGCCGGTCTTGGGGCGTCTTGCTCTCCTTTTTTAGGGAAGATAACCACAACTACAATAATAATGGCAACAATTAAGGCAACTCCAATGAGCAGTTTGGCCATATATAAACCATATCACAGCAGGGTTTGACTTGTCATCTGAAATTTGTCACACTGAAATTATGGCAAGAATCTTAATTGGACTGGTGGTAGTTGGAGTAGTGATATTTCTAATTCTTGCTGTTGAGTATTCGGTATTTAATGATGTTCATGTTAATGCCATAAAAAGAGCCACCGGTCAAAAAGTAGAGGAAAAAACTTCTGTGGGAGTTGCAGAAAGTAAAAAAGGTTGTAAATCCGACAAAAATCCTGTTTTTAAAGGTGAGCTGACTGACCGTTCAAAGATACTTTTTATAAGGCCACTTGGCGATACTCAAGCTCCTTTTTCTGCCAGAAGTTCGATTGTGGTCAAAGAGGGAACAGAAGTACCAATTTATAATCCCACTGATGCGGCCTTAGAAGAAGTTACCCAAAAAGACGGCAAATATCAACTTTCCCTGCGGACCAGTTGTGAAGTGACTTATCTGCTTGATCGTCTTGATAAAGTTTCAGAAACAATTAAACCTCAAACCTTAATTAAAAAAGGAGAACTTTTAGGCTATGTAAAGGCGGAGACTCAAGATAGTAGTTTTGATTTTATGGTTTCCAATACTGCAAAACCAGTTGATCATATAAACAAAAAGCGCTGGGAGAAGGATCTTGACGCTCAGTGTCCTTATGAATACTTTGATAATAGGAATGCCAATAATTTAAAAAGGGATTATATTGCTTATAATCTGGTTCATAATGATAACGTAATTCAAAAAGTGTGGAATAAAGAACAGGGTGTTGCCAGCATTCCTTGCGGGGATTTATCTCATGATATTCCCGGAACTGCTTCCGGCGGTTGGTTTAAAGGGGAAAGCACAGATATAAAAGGCGACTATTTATCCATCAATAAATACCTCTCCACGGTTCAAATATCTATAAGAAAAGACGGAAAGCTTGTGGAAGCATTAACTGATTATTCTCCCGATGTTTTATTGCCTGATCTAAAACCCGGTAAAACTGCCTGTTATCAGGATGTAAACCAAAACAAATGGATAATAGTTAAATTAATGTCTGATGAGAAACTTTCCGTTGCCAAAGGTAATGGTGGTTGCCCGGCCCAGTTTACCCAGGAAGTATCTGATATCTGGGAAAGATAAATAATATAGTTAAAGTATTACTTTGCTTGTTACCTGGTTTCTTATAATCATAAGCATTCATCGATGCACTAGAAGTTGAAGATAGGTTCAAAATTTTCTTCTGACTTCAATATTGCCAGTCTTCCTTTGTCACTTCCTTCGTCAGTGTAAACTTACCCTCCTCAGGACAAGTAAGTGTGCCAGTCTCGACTAGCATCGGGCTTAGGCGGGCCAACCACAATTAGTCTAGATAATTACGGCTAACTCAGTGGAGCTAGTATCCCTCCTGTACTTCTATTGTTTTTTTGAATGCTTCCAAACTTTCTGATGCAGGTCAAGCATGTTACTTTATATAGCCGCGTTTGTTTTGTAGGAATAAGAATAATTTCTGTAGAGTGTAAGCAAAAAGAATGAAGAATACGAGGTTTAATATCACGGTTAAAAACGGCGGTAATTGTAAAAATGGGTTAAACCTGGAAAGAATAGGCCAGTGAAGCAGGTAAATTTCATAAGAGTAAAGCCCGAAAAAAGAGAATAACTTAAATTCCCACCCGGACAGAGCAAAGATGATGACTGCCGAAAAAGCAGTGATTAAGCTAATGCCTTGTTCTATTTTAGGGTCCTGGCCCACACCGGAATGAATGGCGGTATACAGGAAGGTTGCAACGGCAATAAGTAAGGCTAAAATTTTAAAAGCCATATGCAGCTTAAATTTGAGGTGTTGGATTAACAGTCCAAACAACATCCCGAGCGGGAAAGCCAGGGTATGGAGTTTATATAGCTTTAACACATCACGGTCAACAGGCAAGCTCAGGTTAAGTATGAATAAGCTGACAAGCAGGACTAAAAGCGGGGAGATTAGGGGTATTTTTCTGATAAACAGCAGGGGAAATATCAAATAATAAAATATGATTACTGAAAAATACCACAAAGGTGAGTCCAAATTTTGCCATAAATCAGCTCTCGGGTAAAAACCCAGGAAGCTGTAAACAATTTCCCTGATCGGGTAAGTTCTGTGCAACAGGAAAAAATCTGCCAGCAAAATCAAGGTAATTGCTATCCAAAGGGGGATAAATAATTTAAACAACCGTTTTTTATAAAAAGAAAGAACCGGAAGCGGGGATTGAAGATTTGAAACAGTTAACCCTAAGCCTGACAAAAACAAAAACAAATTTACTCCTGTCCCGCTCAAAACAGATAAAGGGTATAAGAATTTAGTATCGGAGGAAAGGAAATAACCGATATGACCGAATATGATAGCTAAAATAGCAAACCCCTTAAGTTGGTTTGTAACTTTTTTGGATAAAAAGCCCTCCTCTTTTATCCTTTTGATAGAAACCAAAAGCAGGCACAGGAAAAATATCGTTAAAAGGACAGTCTGGAAAACAGGGTCTGAGACTTTAATTAACATTTATTGTATCTGACCATAATTTATACCCTTTATCTGAAGGGTGAAACTGGTCTGCTGAATAGAAGCCGGCAGGCTTGGTTAAGTAATAAAGGTCAATGTATGCCGTGTTTGTATCGGAAGATATTTTTTTAATTACAGTGTTAAATTGCTGAGTTTTAAAATCCCAGATCAAATTATAAGGAAAGTAAGTTATTTGACTAGACCCAAGGTAGGGAATGGACAATAAATAAATTTTGGCATTGGTTTTTTTCAGGTCTTTTACAATCCGGGTATAATTTTTTTCAAATTCGGTTGAGGATTTAAAGTTATGAATATCATTAACACCAATAAGCAGTGTGATTAAATCAGGTTCTGCAGATAAAGTTTGCGGTAGTTGATAGGTCAAGACATCTTTCAAAGTAGCTCCTGATTGCGAAAAATTAAGCAGTTGAACATTTTGTCCGGAGGATAATTTCTGGGCAACTAGGTATGGATAAGAGTCGTGATAATTGTCAACACCAACTCCGGCTGTTAGGCTGTCGCCTAATGCAGCGTATTTGATGGATGGGTTATTCGGATTAGTACCAACCAATATTTTGGTTTCATGAGGCGGAGGAACCAGCTTCTTTTGACCCAGAAAATCATAAAAGTAAGCATAGGTTATGATCAAATAGATCGCAATTATTAGAAAAACGGCCAGCAATTTATTCACCTTTTTATTATACTGCAACTTTGGGTTACACAAATTGTGTCTAGGATGTGATACATACCGTACACCTAAACGTTAAAAATGTCAGGTAGGTATAATGGCTCCTACATGAGAGCCTACAAGATTCTTCCGGTAAAGATTAATGTCCGGGATTTTAAATTATCAAAGGCTGCTTTAAAGA
>JACPEY010000057.1 GCA_016183245.1 Candidatus Daviesbacteria bacterium | reverse complement strand
TATGTGGGCATTACCCGCGCCAAAGAAAAGTTATACTTAACCTATACCAGACAAAGGTTGTATTTTGGCCAAAGAAGTAATAATTTAGTATCCAGGTTTTTATCTGATATACCAAAAGAACTGGTTACCAGCAATATTACTTACCGGGATGAAGATATTATTGACACCGCATATAAAGATAGTGATGACTGGCTGAATATTTAATTATGGAGCGTTACTTAGGTATACTCTTAATCATTATCCTAACAATATTTGCCCAAAGCTTTTGGCAACCTCCTGTTGTTTTAGGAGAATCCGCTCCATCACCTGCTCCCGTATTACCTGTTAATCAGCCCATTACCACCGAGTCCTCTTTTACAGAAAAACTTCAGGAGGATACTGAGATCATACCGAAAAAAACAGTTTATCAGGATGATCCTGAAACAGAAGCAGGCGAAGAAAAAATTTTAGAAGAAGGCGAAGACGGAAAAAAAGTAAAAATATTTAAAATCACCTATTACAAAAAGGCAGACACCTCCGAGGAGTCAAAGCCCACCTCGGAGGTGAAGCAGGAAGAATACTCCAGAGAACTTATTTCAACAGAAATCACCCCGGCCAAAGACAGAAAAATTTCCCGGGGCACAAAAATTGTCTGGAAAACCTTAGCTACTGCCGATGGTGAAATAAAATACTGGAAAAAACTTCGGGTTTATGCAACTCACTATGATTCAAGATGCCGGGGCTGTGATGAATGGACAGCCATTGGGATGAGGGCAGGCAAAGGAGTTATTGCTGTTGATCCCAAAGTTATTAAGATGCGTTCTAAAGTTTATATTCCGGGATATGGTATGGCCATAGCCGGAGACACAGGCGGAGCTATTAAAGGCAATATTATTGATCTGGGCTTTGAGGATGCTAAAACTGCCGGCTGGAGTGCCCGCTTCACCGATATCTATATAATAAACTAGCAAGCATTAGTCCACATAACGTTCCACGATCGTTACATGTTGTGTTACTTAGTCAAGTTTAATGTGGACAGAATTTCCTCCCCTGTTTCTCCAATAATCCTTAGAAGATACATTTTGCCATTATTTGATAAATATAAATATTTAGGAGAACCGGGTTGATATGAAACAATTTTATATTTAGTTAAGCTGCCGCTGATGGTGGCTTCGGTATCAGGCGTGATATGCCCTTTGGAAGTAAAATCAAACACCCCCCAGAGAAATGGATAATACCAATAATCTTTAAACCAGGCATCAATTGTTAAATTATTATCATTATTAAACACCCAGACCGTAAATGGATTTTTATCAAAATCATTAGTTTTATCCAGTACTGCTATTGCGGCTACAAATTGAGGCGGTTCATAACTTACATATCCTTTGAAGTTTTTCCGATAATTCCCATTACCTCTTTTGTTATATTCTTCTTCTGAATCTTCTACAATTTTTAAACCATCTAAAAGATTAAGTTTAACCCCCAAATTACTGTTCGTATAAAGTGTAGGATTATTTCTAGGATTACTGGAAAGCAACGGGTTGGACTGACTTACGTCTTTCGGACTTTCTTCACTAGCAGATACGTCTTGTTCTATCGGGATTGGCTTTATAACTTTAGCCTTCCCAAAATAATATACTCCGCCAGCAACTAAACTTATTATTAAAACTCCGACTAATATCAATACTGGCGCAGAACCCCTTTGCATAGGAATATATCCATCATAGATTAGGCTATTGCAAAAATGCAACAATTTCTGCTATTATCGGCCAATGGCAAAAAAAGTTCCTGCAAAAATTGAAGCTAATCGTCCGTTTAATACAGTTAATAATCTGTTGGATAAACTGTCTGCCTACAAAAATTTACGGTCCTCAAAAATATTTTATATTGTTTTAATCATTGCAGGGCTGATGCTGCTGGCAATATACAAAAAAAACTGGTTTATTGCCGCTACAGTCAACGGCTCACCAGTTACCAACCTGGAACTGCAAATACGCCTCAATAAACAATTCCGCACTCAAACTTTAAATCAATTAATCAACGAAAAAATTATCCTGGGGGAAGCAGCCAAAAATAATGCTGTTGCATCCGATGCAGAAGTCAATAACAAAATCTCGCAAATAGAAACTCAATTGGGAGGAGCACAATCTTTGGATTCCCTTCTTTCCCAACAAGGACAAACCAGAGAAAGCATCAGGCAGCAAATCAAGCTGCAATTATCTATTGAAAAGCTTTATGCAAACGAAGCTACAATTTCTGCAGAAGAAGTCAGCGCATTCATAGAACAAAATAAAGAACAGCTCCAGGCTACAGATTCTGCAGGGCAAGAAAAAGAGGCAGCTGAGGCAATTAGAAATCAGAAACTATCCCAACTTTTCTCCCAAAAATTCCAGGAACTTAAAACTAAAGCCAAAGTCCAAACATTCTAAACTACTTCTTCTCGACTCGCTTCGCTCTCTCGAAAAATATATAATACCTACATGGATCTTAGGCCGATTACCCAAAAACAGAAAGCCACATATAACAAATTAGTTTCTCATGTAATCCAGTCATATGAATGGGGGGAATTCAGGAAATCTTTAGGAATTCCGGTCTTACGGTATGGTTTATACCATAACGGCAAGTTATCAAGAGCATTTCAGTTGACCTTACACAAAATTCCCTTTATAAAACAATGCGTCGGTTATTTACCCAAAGGCCCTTTGCCGGATCAAGAATTGGCAGAGGCCTTAAAAAAAATTGGCAAAGAAAACAAATGCGCTTTTATCAAGGTGGAGCCAGATGTAAAGGTTACAGGCAACAGGGTACAGGCTACAGGTAATTTTATAAAATCACCGAAACCGCTTTTTACCAAATATAACTTTATTCTAGATCTGACAAACTCAGAAGATCAGCTCCTAAAAGATATGCATCCTAAAACCAGATATAACATCAAGGTTGCCCAAAAACACGGAGTTAAAGTGGAAGAAAGAACAGATGATAAAGCTTTTGAAATTTATTTAAAACTGTATTTTGAAACCACCAAAAGACAAGGCTATCACGGTCATAACAAACAATATCACCGAAAAGTCTGGGAAACATTAAAAGCTACCAATATGGCCAGACTATTGATTGCTTTTTATCAGGGCAAACCACTTACTGCCTGGATGTTATTAAATTTTAACGACACTCTTTATTATCCTTATGGCGGCTCTTCTAAGGCTCACCCCGAAGTTATGGCCAATAATTTAATAGCCTGGGAAGCAATTAAATTAGGAAAAAAATTAAATTTGAAAAAATTTGATATGTGGGGAGCTTTAGGACCAGATGCTGACCCTAAAGACCCCTGGTATGGATTTCATAAATTTAAGATGGGATATGGCGGACAACTGGTGGAATATCTTGGAACTTATGATTTAGTCTTTAACTGGCCGGTATATCTAGCTTTTACTGTTATTGATCGGTTAACACCATTAAAAGTTTTTTTGTTAAAATTACTCGGGAAATAATTCATGTCATTCCGAGTGATTAGCCCGCTTCGCAAGCGCAGCGAGGCGAGCGAGGAATCTCTAGATTAATTCTAGAACAAGTCTAGAGATCCTTCCCCGCCCTCACTGCCTCCGGCTGAGAGGCGGGTCAGGATGACAAAAATTATGGATATCACTTTAATTATTTCTGGTGGCATTTTACTCGGCTGCTTCATCGGCCTGTCCTGGTTTGCAGGATCTGATGCGCCATATGTCCCGACTAAAATGGATAAAATCAGGAAGATTTTACAATTGGCCGGCGTCAAAAGGGGTAAAAAATTTTATGAGTTAGGATCAGGGGACGGAAGGGTAGTTCTTGAAGCAGCCAGGTTAGGCGCAGATTCTATTGGCATCGAACAATCATGGCTGCGTGTTCTATATTCTAACTGGAAAGCCAAAAAATTAGCTTTACACACAACACGTGGTCCTTCGGACCAACGGTGTGTAAACGTAAACTTTTATCATGGTAATATCTTTTCAAACACTTACCAGGATGCTGATGTTGTTTACATCTATCTTTTACACAAAGGGGTTAACCGGCTGGAGGAAAAATTAAAAAAAGAATTACAAAAAAAGTCCGTTGTTATTACCCAGACATACCATTTTCCAAATTGGAAACCTTATAAAAAAGCGGGGGATTTCTGGTTATACCGCGCCTAAGATCGAAGATCGCAAGCTTCGCTTAAAAACCCAACACTTCGTTTACCAAAATTAAAGTAATCCTTTGGGGTTGAACTTCTTTATTAATAATTAAAATTTTATTGACCGATGAACCAGGTACACCATAAGCTTTTTTTGCTCTTTCGCTTTCCAAAGGTAAACTATGCTCGTAAATACGCTTTATTCCCTCATCTGTATTTTTAACAATTTTTTGTGCTCCTACCGCCCAGATTACATTTAATGCTGCATATGCATAAGCAGGTAATTGACTACCTGTATTGGAGGCGATTAAAACAGAACCATCTTCTGTTATTGCATGAACACTGCCCAAAGCATATTGTGGTGCTGCACCCAACCTATTCATCTCCTGAGCCTGAGTCTTTTTGTCCAGAGAATAAAGCTTATCCCGAACCGCTTTAAATTTAGCACCCTCTTTATTTATCTCCTGATCTAAACCAATTTCAGATAGAGTAACAGAGGTCATCGTCATAACTTCAGCACCTTCCGGGATTAAAGATAAAACTTCCACTTTTGCATCTTCACGACTTGAAACAAATTTTGCATCAATTCCATTGGCTTTCAAATGCTCAATAGTTTTATCAATACTTTCCTGGCTGGCCAATTGATTCCATTTATCCATAATTTTGTAGACCTTATTATACAGCAATTAATTTATTCGGAGAATGGGTAAGTTGCCTTAAGCCCTTTTTTTCCAAAACAAACAAGTCTTCTATTCTTACTCCTCCCGCTTCTGGCAGGTATATCCCCGGCTCAATAGAAAAAACCATCCCTTCTTTTAAAATCTCTTTGCTTTTGGGAGACAAAGATGGGTGCTCGTGAACATCTAAACCAATCCCATGTCCCAAAGAATGGGGAATACTTTTATATCCTTTGGAAGTTATATAATCCCTTGCTGCTTTATCTGCTTTTGCGGCCTTAACCGCTTTACCTGATTTCAAAACCCCATTTATATACTCAATCGCTTCCTGCTGTGCTTTTAGCACTGTTTCATAAATATCTTTTTGCTTTTTGCCAGGCTTGCCAAAAAAGACAGTCCTCGTCATATCAGAACAATAATTTTCGTACTTTACTCCGAAGTCAAAAAGGACAATTTGTCCTTTTTGTCCTGAGCGAACAAAGAGAGTCGAAGGACCTGTTTGATGATGCGGCACAGCAGAATTTTCCCCGAAAGCTACAATCGGAGGAAAAGAAATTGCAGCGCCTTTACTTCTAATAAAATCTTCTAACTCCCCTGCTATCTCTTTTTCAGTTAACCCTGCTTTAATTTTTTTTAAAATATATTCAAAAGCCAAATCCCCGATTTTACAGGCTTTTTCTATTTTGCTAATTTCTTCTTCAGTTTTAATGCTTCTTAAATGATTGACATCAAAATGTTTAGTGTTTTTAAAATGTTTTCTTATTATTTTATGTTCTGCAACTGTTAAATTATCCTCTTCAATCCCTAATTTTTTTACCTGACTTTTATGTTTTTTCAAAAGGTCTTCAGTTGACTTCTTGCCGCCTCTTTCAAAAAGGGTTAAATGCAACACTTCTTTTTTTACTGCCTCTGTATACCTGGCGTCAGTGATAATATAGGCAAATTTTTTCCCGATAAAAATATACGCTTCTCTTTCTTTTTCGGAAAAATTAGTAAAACCTGTTAAATAAGTAATATTGGAAACAGAAGAAATTAAAACCGCATCCAACTTTTCTTTTAGAAATTTTTGCCTGAGATTATTTATCCTTTGCTGAAACATGAACCCTATTCTATCAAGTTATCTTTCACCTTGCAGAAAATTTAAAATACGATTTAACTCGGCTGCATCTTCTACTCTCTGTTTTTCACCTTTCATCAATAATTCCTGTGCTGTAATTTCAGCAAATTTCCTTGCCTGCCTTGTTACTTCTAATGCGTCTCCTTGCCCAGCAATAATCTTACATCTTCTTGCAATTACTAATACCAACATCCCTCGTGATATAATTTTTTCGGTACCCATTCCCAAGCTCTCTCTCGACTCAGCAACTTCATCAATAAGCCTTTCATAAATATTAGATGGTCTCGGTGTCGAAGGTTCAACAGTGAAGGAGGTTGTCATGTCTGAAGCTCTTTCTTCGCGTTCTCTAATTTTTCTTGCAAGCGTAGGTAATTCGTCTATCTTTTCAAGATTAAATTTTACAAGATACAACTCATCATCTTTTGGATCCAAACACACCCTAAAACCAATAAATCGCCTCTCGGCATCAATAAGAATAAACTCTCCAATACCTAAATTAGCTTTTGAGGTAATCTCCCCCTTTGCAGGAGCAAAACCTAATCGTTTCTTACCTTCTCTATCGTATATACTTGTTTTGGTTGTCCCGCTTAAATACTCAATTAAGATTTGACCTGGTATTCTTGTAAGCCTGAAGTGATTCCTTGAAACTCCACTTATAGAATCTTTTCCATCCATGCCATTGCCTACAATATTTCCTAAGCTATCGGGGTCTATATGCATTACGACCAGAGATGGATTACGATCAAGACTAGATCTGCCAAAGATAACAGGGTGATTTAAGCTAAGGTAACAAGCTCCACCACGAAGAAGAAGTTGATACTGAGGGTATGTTTTAGTTATATCTCCCCAATGTTTTTTTAACTCTTGCGATAAAGGAGATCCATAAGAACCAACCAGAAGAGGCTGATGATTTACTCTCCATAATTCACCATTAGGCTCAAAATAACCATCATCATAGGTACTTATTCTAAAGTCTTTTTCCGGATCTGCTGCCATTGGCGAACTTTAACAAATTATAGGCTAATTGTCAAGGTAATACCTTGCATGTATAATCCGTTTGATGAAGCTTCTCCACTTTTCTGATCTTCATATTGGTATGGAAAATTATGCCAAATTAGACCCTGAAACAGGACTTTCCACTAGGTTGCTTGATTTTTTTTCCACTTTTGATTTTA